>NZ_JAHHPN010000719.1:0-4560 GCF_024606325.1 Endozoicomonas sp. ONNA1 | reverse complement strand
TGAATTCACACTGGAACACATCAGAGCCGCTTCCTCTGTCATCACGCCAACCTGGTTGCAGATTCAACTCGCAAAACACTTCAGCTTCAAGCCTGCACTTAGAGATCTTCTGATCAATCAGAATTTTGTTAAGGGTATTATGAGTCTTGTACCCGTTGTCGACGAATCACAGCTCAATGTTTTTAACCACGACGAACAGTTTGCTGCCAAAGTCGTGAGGGACATGGCCAGAAAAATAGTTAAGTGGGAAAGACAGCTGCAAGAGCACCTCGCAACAAAAAGCGAACTCATCCGGGTTAAAAACCAGTTAAAGCTTATATCGGAGACAGTCACTACCAGTGAAGAGCAAAAACTCAGAGCACTTCAACTCAGGCAACACGCTGAGGATGAGCTCGCACTGATTCGTAAAGTGGTGAAAGAACTGGAAGATCAGTCACAAAAACTTCAGCATGAAGTCGAACGAATCCCGTATCTGCAACAACAAATCCGTGATGTCAGGGAAGAAGCCAGTATAGCCTACAAGACTCAACTGGCAGAGATGCTTGGTATTGATAACTGGGATGATACCCAGCCACCGGAAGAACAAATCAGGCTTATCAGAAAAAAAATTCATGAAATCAATCAATCAGTGGCCGCAGCAGGACAGCCTGGTCCTGAAGCTCTGAAAGCACAACTGGCAGCCATTGAAGGCCAGTTCGGTATTACTCCGGTCGATGAAAACGATCTGGGTGCCCGCTGTAAGTCCATTCAACAGTATATGCAACATACGACTGAAGCGACCGATCAGGAGGAGGCCTCGCACAGACTGGCTATCGTTGAAAGTCAACTCGGTCTGGTCCCGCTCAACAAAGATGACCTGAAGGCCCGTCATCGGACCATTCAGCAGCATCTTGAACTTCAAAAAATGCTGGAACAAGAAAAAAAGAGGCTAACGAAATTTCAGCAGGAAGTCACTCGAATGCCAACGCTGATAAAAGACATTCGTGCTTCCCTGGCAGAAATCAGAGATGAGTACAATACCCAACTGGCCAATGAACTGGGTATTGATAACTGGGATGGTAGCAAGCCACCAGAAGAACAAGCCAGACTCATCAGAAAGGGCATTCATGAAATCAAAAGATCGGTTGCCGCGACAGATGCCGCAACAGATGCCGCGATAGAACAGTCTCGGGAAGAAGCCGTAAAAACAAAATTGGCAGACATTGAAAAGCAGATCGATATTACTCCAGACAATGAAAACGATCTCGGTGCCCGCTATGAGTTCATTAAACTCTGCCTGCAAGAGCAAATGCTTCAACAGACAGAGCTGATTGATGCTGTAGTCCGCAATCGTCTGAATAACATTCAACGTCAGCTCGGTTTGGTCCCGGATGTCGACACGGAGCCGGAAGCCCGATGCCGGGCCATTCAGCAGCACCTGAAGCAGTGGGCAACTGAGGATCAGAAACGTTTTCAGCAACTGAGCATCACAAAAGATACGAAAGATGCCACTGGAATCAGAGCCCGCTATGCAACCCTTGCCGCAGTCTTGAACATTCCGAATTTTGATGGCAAAGCTGATATTGACGCTCAGCAAGAACGCCTGCTTGAAAAAATTAAGACAATAAATGTTCAAATACAAATCCTGAATCAAAAACTTGCGATAACGGATGCCCAAAAAGAAATCCTGCATCGCAGAATTCAGACAATATATGAACAACAGGATATAGAGAATTCTCACACCAAAGCCAGAATATCTGCTCTTGCAGCGATCCTTGGCCTTGATCCTGGTGAGCAGAATGAAGGCATCGCGACAGCAAACCTCAATGCCCTGGAGTCAAGTGTTTATAACTCGCTTCTCAAGAATGCTGCACTGGAAGAAGAACTGAAAGACATCAACACACCAGGCCACCCCAAAGCCATGCCTGAAGTACTTCGGACACTCAGTGCCGTGGGAAAAGCTATGGGGAGAAAGAGTCACTTCAGTAATAAGGACGATGTGTATTTTCAACGTCAGGTCATTTCTGAAGACATGCGACTATATATCAGAGAAGCCAGGCAGCAATCAGAGGAAGAGGCCTGGTTCACACTGCAATCCCTGGAAGCAATACTCAAGATCGAAATCAATGAAGGGGACGACAAAGCAACAAGACTGGAAAGGGTTCTTACAAGGCTTGATAGCGGTGATGTTCCAAATGACGAGCTGAGTAAGATGGAAAACTTCGTCTGGTGGGAAGCTGACAGACCAGACCTGGAGAAGCATCTGGAAAGAGATCTGAAGGCGGGGCTGGTGGGGGTGGATATCATACTCTTTGGTATTCGTGATCGTCTCAAATTTATAGTCGAAGAATCTGATCAGCGAGCCAGAGAACGACAGGCACATTATCTTACCGCTATGGAGAAGGCGCTAAATATCCACCCTCATGTAAATCCTGCTGCCAAAGAAAAAGGAAAAATCTTCATAGCTAAACTGGCCGGTGATCTGCAGATAGGGTTTGCAGACGATGCCAATCTGTCCGACCAGCAGCATGCTCTAAGAAAGAAAATTCGGGAATTAATGGAAGAAGTAATCGAAACTTATGACGATGAAGGTGCCAAGAGAATCAGAAACAATCAAATTGCTGTTCAACTCAAGATTAAGGGCTATAAAAGTCATGCCGGTATAGACGAGCAGAACTGTCTAATTGAGGAAAAACTTGAACATCTGGATGTAGAAGTGCTTAAAGCGGGTCAGCCCGAGGTTGATGAGCGTATCGCAGCCATTGAAAATGAACTGGACAGGCAAATGGCTCGCCTGGGGCATAAGCCCCGATTCGCCCTTGATCGTGATGTCGCGATGGCCAGGCGAGCCATTAAAAAAGCTGAAAGTGAACTGGCGGGTGTTTATCACAGATTGAAGACTCTTCGTGGCAAAAACGTAGTATTGGCGTTGAACCGTGCTGATCTCCGACATATCTCGGATAAAGAAAAAACAGCTCTCAATCAAGGAATGAAAGATGTTCAGATCGGGTTGGGTCTGGCTGCAGTTGATGAGCAAACCCCTGAAGAGCGAATGAGGGACATCAAGCACTTCCTGCTGGAATGCAGTGCAGAAAAACGAGATGAAGTCCTTGAGGAAATCAGAACCAAATCAAATCTGAACATCCGGACTGGTGACCTCGGATTGAAGGAAGAATCTGATTACTTTATTGCCATTGCAGCCTACGCAAATTCTGATGTTCAGAACCAATCCGATGAAGCATTGGGTGAAGTGATTTTAACCTGGAAAAAGTACACTCAGATCGCACAATTCTTGCGTGAGCACGACAGGAAGAGTATGGAAGTGACCCTTGCAAGGCTTGAAGAGAGAAATTTACAAGAGAATCTGGATCGAAAAAAACAGGAAGTTATCGATTTTGAAGACTACGATAAGCAGGCTAAAACCGTATATGAAAACGAAATGGTCAGGCTGAATTTGGCCCTGGAGCAAACAAGTGATGCTGTATCAAAAGCAGAAGTCGCTCTGACGGAATTTCAAAACGTGGCTCTTGACGCCACTGAAGAAGCCGTGGGTCTTAAACCAGACGCCAATGACACCCACGAACAACGGCTTAATGCCCTGAGAAACAAACAGCTACAATTGGGCGGGAATGATGGTTTTGGCGGCAGGATCCGAAAACTGATTCAGGAACAGGTTCATCTGCAAGATGAGATTAAAAGCAGGAAAGCATACATTGAGAGAATGAAGATAGTCCTGAAGGCTGCAGAGGAAGCCATCCAAAGTGACGGCGGTCCCTTCCAATACACGCCGAAACAGGCAAAAGTTCTGAACGCTATCCAAAAATTCACACAGCAGCACCCTCTTAAAAAGCAAGCCCTGGACGCTGCAATTGGACTGACAGTAGTTGCAAGAGAAAGCGGTAAGGCCATACCATTGCTGACGACTTTCGATTTTGACGATGAATTTGCACCGATTCGCATGCGGGCACTGGCCGGAAACCATCTGAGGTTTGATCAGGCCAGTCGGATTGTGGAAATTTTCAAAAGCCTGAGGACATCCTCATCGGAATCTCAACCTCCGAGAGTTCTCAAAGAAGTCCAGATTCTGTCGTACCGCGCCAGGCAAGAGATAGCAACAGGGGCACAAGAATACGACGACGAAATTCTCGGCATGGGCAAAGCAGGCATTCACTACGTCGAGTATGAACCAAAGGACCTGAAAAGCTTCCCGGAATACTTCGCTGCCCGTTCTGCCAGCGGTAACAGGATCATCGCTCTGCTGCGTGAAGGTCTGATCAGCAAGGTTGAACTTGAGCACCACATGAAGGCCGTCAGAGGTGTCGATGGTTATCAGACAGTGACTGAATTTGAGCACTTTCTTGGTTATAAACATGGCGTCAAGGTGCCTGAGTTCAGGAAGGTTGTCCAGATGCTGTCCGACGAGGGTACTGAGGAATTCATGCAAAGTGCCTTTACTCCTGTGACCGTGACCGCCACTGGCCCGGCAGGCATGAAAGAGTCTGTTGCCGGCATGCAAGAGTACGCTACTGCGCTCATCGCCAACTACGTTCTTGACGATGTTGCCTTTGATAACGGTCGCAG
>NZ_JAHHPN010000718.1:0-2233 GCF_024606325.1 Endozoicomonas sp. ONNA1 | reverse complement strand
ACTCTCGCATTTCCCGTCTTGTTGCCAGTATCTCTTGGTGTGTATCACCAGTGATTTTAACAAGACTACGCACTGCGCTATCCAGTGAGTCAAAATGTGACTCAAGTTGCTCTACCCTAACCTCTAACGACATCGGGACTACTCACGTTATGTATGGAGTAACCAGCATAGCAGAGAATGGTACAGAGACACCTAACACCATATTTAATCGCCACCATAGGGTGGCCATCGAGGCTAAAGGCGGCTGAGACGAACTGGCTACTATGGTTGACAGTGTATTTTACTTTCCATGACTCATCATTGGGCTCATTGAAACCAAGAAAAAGAAGAGTTCTGTTCGATCATCAATCGCCCCTCCATAATTCTGTGATTCTCACCGCAGCATCTACACCGACGGTCATCACATTTCGGCCATCGGGACTGAAGTCGGCTGAGATGACTCCTCCCTCGTGTTCAATGGTGGCTTTTTCCAGCCATGACCCATTGGCCTCCAGACCCCATATTCTCGCAGTACCATCTCTACTGGCGGTTACCATATGACAACCATCGACACTGAAGGTGGCTGAAAGGACTTCGTCTTCATGGGTAATGTTGGCTTCTTCTTGCCATGAGCCATCGGCCTGCAGGCCATTGATTTTTGCCGTGTTATCCAAACTGGCGGTCACCACATGACGGCAATCGCCACTGAAGCTGGCTGAGGTGACCTTCCAATTGTGGGAAATGCAGGCTGTTTCTTGCCATGATGCAGCGGCGCTATAGATTCTCACTGTGTTATCATGATGGGCGAACATCAGATGACGGCAATCAGCGCTGAAGTCGGCTGAAGTGACCACACCACGATGATGAAGCGTGGTTATTTCTTTACATGATCCATCAGCTTGCAGGTCACAGATTTTCGACGTGCCATCTAAACTGGCGGATAACAGAAGGCAGCCATCGGCGCTAAAGTTGGCTAAGGTGATTAGTTTCTCATGCTGAATGGTGGCTTTTTCTACCCACCCTCCAGCGGCTCCCTGACCGTAGATTGTTACCGTGTCATCTATACCGAAGATTGCCAAATGAAGACCATTGGGGCTAAACCTGGCCGAAACGACCGGACTGATATGGTAGATGGTATCTTCTAATTCCCATGATCCATCGTCCCCCCGACCAAAGATTTTCACCGTTTGATCCTGACTGGCAGTCAGCACACGTCGACCATCATTACTGAAGGTGGCTGAATTGACAGAATCAGTATGGGTAATAATAGTTTTTACTGTCCATGATCCATCGTCTTCCTGACCACAGATTT
Organism: Endozoicomonas sp. ONNA1; assembly: GCF_024606325.1. Classification (NCBI taxonomy): domain Bacteria; kingdom Pseudomonadati; phylum Pseudomonadota; class Gammaproteobacteria; order Oceanospirillales; family Endozoicomonadaceae; genus Endozoicomonas; species Endozoicomonas sp. ONNA1. Next base: position 942 of record NZ_JAHHPN010000718.1, on the reverse strand, counting down.
TCACTTTATGGCCATAACTGGCGGTCAACACATGACGGCCATCGGCGCTGAAGCTGGCCGACCTGACTGAGGCATTGTGGTTGAAAGTGGTTTTTTCTTCCCATGTTCCTCCAGTCTCCTGCCCATAGATTTTCACCGTCATATCCAAACTGGCAGTCACCACATGGCGGCTATCGGCGCTGAAGGTGGCTGTGCTGACAGTGTGAAAATGTGGGATTTCGACTTTTTCCACTAACTTGAATGTTTTGCATTGAGACATCAGTTTGCTGTTGGTGAAAAGGAGCTGGACAGGAAAATAAATACTTTTTTGTTGTTCTGGAAGTGACTCGACAGTGTCTTCATTAACAAACGGCTTCAACCAATCACGGAGTTGTTGCTGATCTTTTGTCGTAACGATAGTCTTTAATTGGTATTGGTGTGGCGAAGGAAACCGGCGATACCATGCTCTCTCCAAAGCATGATCTTTTTTAACAAGATCGCGAAGATATCTGCACACCTTTGCTAAACAGGCAACCTCTCGAAAACCCAAATAGCGAATAATCATGGATTCTGTTTCATCGGGCAAATCGAGTAATAAACATGGATTGTTGTTGCAGACACTCACGTCTCTACCTGCAATGACACCCGTCGGTGCTTCCTCCATTTGAGCTGGCTCAGGTGTTGGCAGGAGTATACTGTCACTGTCGCAATTGCTTTTCACAGGTTGCATGCCAGATGCCTCCCTATCTCCAAAGTCATTATTTATCTTCGCTTGGAAAGGACATTAAAAGTGAGTCCGGTCTGTTAGAGTGGTTTTTACAATAGAAGTTCAAAACATTGAGTTCTTTGGAACCAGAGAAAAGAAGTCATCTATCGCCCCTCCACAGTTCAGTGATTCTCACCGTGTGATCTGCACATTCGGTCAACACATTTCGGCCATCGGGGCTGAATTTGGCTGAGGTG
>NZ_JAHHPN010000717.1:0-1910 GCF_024606325.1 Endozoicomonas sp. ONNA1 | reverse complement strand
GGGCATCCTGATGAGTCTCGCTGATTTCGGAACCCAGTACATCCCGAAAACTTTGCTGGATTAAACCGTTTATTTGCTTACCGGTAACAGTGTCGTTTACGGGTAGGGCACGATCCAGATACCAACCCATCCAACTGCAGATATCGGTTAAATCTCTGGGGGTAAACTCATGCTCCGGCAACAGTTCCTGATAATATTGCCAGAGTGTCATCACAATTTCGGTGGCACTGTGTGCAATGTCGTTTATTTGAGGTCTCGGCAGATGCCGTTGTAGCTGTTTGAACAGAGCCGGTTCCACCACTCTGTCTCGAAGAAATGCCTGATCCAGGCGGGGGTAATATGCTCTGGGCAGTTTCTCCTTCAGCGCCGGGTCCAGTTGGCGGCCTGTGTAATGATCCGGGTTACCGGTGAGAATCACCCGATGTTTTGCGCTGACCTTGACAGGATGACCGTTCACATAGATGCAGGGTTTGGGTTCCCACAAGCCGTTCAATGATGCCAGCAATCCGGCCTGGGCCAGGTTAGCCTCATCCAGCACCAGGGTAATGTATTCTCCGTCTTTGTCGGACGGGGTATTAGCCCATCCCATCAGCGCCTGCTCTTGCTGCGCCATAGAGCGGTCGCCACTGGCGTGTTCTTGCCATTGCCACCGTTTCATCAGGGTCTGTTCGCTGTCAGAAGGTCCAAGGGACATCACCGAAGCCTCTCCCGAAGCCTCTGCCATTCTGGCGGAAAAGTAGCTTTTCCCGGTGCCGGTTTCTCCTTGCAGGAATATGACGGGAGAGTCTGCCAACCGATCATGTAGTCGGGACAATCGACGGCTTTCACGATCCTTCTGATGAGTCGAGCCGTGATAAAGGTCGTCAGCCAGTGCCGACAGCGGCTGGTCGGCAGAACCTTGCCATGCCAGTGATTGAGACAGTCGGTTTTTTATGTATTCTATGCGTTCTTTGTCAGGATTCTCTGAGTCAAGTTCTCTTTTGGCCATGTGATAACAATCGCTGACCAGAGCGTGAATGGTATCGAATCGGGTCTGCCCTGATGGCAAAAGTAGCTGCCAGCCAGAAGCCAGGGCATCTTGCAAACGTTTGATCTGTCTTGCCGGTCTGATGGCTAACCGTTGATAGGGCTCCGCTGCCGCCGGATCAACTTCCAACTGACAAGCTATTGCCTCTCTTTGTTCTTCAGGAGCATGGGCGACGATCATCGCACAGAGCCTGTCCAGATATCTTTCTTCAGCCCCCGATGGCCAGGGACTTTCATAGTACAGTTGCAAACCTTCAAGTTGGGTGTCCTTAAAGACTGCCGGGTCAAAGGCTCTGGCCAGTGGCCATAGGTTCTGCTTGACGAATGCTCTATTCAACTGCAGGGGACTATTGATAATGGCATTTAACCGATCCGGGTCTACCGAAGCAGTTTGATCCTCATCGGGCTTTTTATGAGCATCCGGCAATTTATGAGCATCCGGCAATAACTGCCAACAAGCCACTTTCATAAAATCTCGCACTGACGGATTCTGACGGGTGCCATGAGTGATGACGCTATTGATGGCTTTACGCCAATGGCGAGGCAAGAGCTTTGGCGACTGGTCAACCTGCTGTGCTCGCCGCGCAGCCAGTATCAGGTTATTCAACAAGCCTTCGGTTAGTTCAGGCAGAGGACTACAAAGGTGGGTTGGTACCGTTTGAAACGCTTCGTAAAGTGAGTGAAGTGCTCGTTCTGGTAACCCAGTCCGGGGGATATCATGCCTGGCCCCATTGATATCCCAGATATCGACCTCGGGACAGGGGCTGCCCGCGGCAATCATCGAACTGAATACTAAAGATGGGCTTTTCGCAGACTCAGGCCAGAGTACGGTGACATGAGCTTGTGGGTAGGCTTGTAATTGGCCATTAACCAACAGAGGTTGC
>NZ_JAHHPN010000716.1:0-2451 GCF_024606325.1 Endozoicomonas sp. ONNA1 | reverse complement strand
TGGACTTTATGGAGCCCGATACCCTGACCCGAAAGAACATCCGGTTTACCTCCGGAGCCTTTGACCGCCTCCGGGGCTTTCTCAAGGGCGTGGGCCGTCCATCACCATCGCAGGTCAAAGGGAAATATGCAGCCACCGGCAGTCTGGACAAGTATAGGTCTTTCATAGGCCTTTCCGACCTGATCACCGGGATTGACTCCGTGGGATATCATTACGAAAATCCTCGGTCCCTGAATATGACGGACACCCAACGGCAGATTTATACCGGACGCCAGGTGGTTTTTTTTGCGGCAGTGACATTGGAGGTGTTTGACTGGATCGGTTTCGGGCTAGAGGGGCTTAGGTGGTTAAGCCCGTCCTCCAAGCAGCTATTTTCTTCCCATCGGACAGCACCAAAGCTACTCTACACCGAGTTACGCAAGCCGACCAGCGGGCTGAAAAAAGCCAAGGGGCTGGGTAAAAAAGTCGCTCGTTTTTTGCCTGTAGCGGGTTTCGGTGTGCAAACAACCAGTCTCATCCTGACCGGAATTGAATATGAGAACGAAAAGGATCCGGAAGTCAAGAAACTCTTGGAATCCAGGGTGATCTTTGAGTCGGTGGATATGGGTATCTCCACTATTTCGGAGTTTCTCGGGCCTTACGGGCTAATGATTGACACTGTCATGCACTACGTCAGGGCTATTTTTGACTCGTATTATAAAGAAAAGTTAGAAAAGCTGGCCTTTAAAAAGTTACGGGACGCTGCGGGCAAGGCGACCCAAACCTTTAACACGATTCACGCCCAGCTGGACCCCAAAAGCTACCTGTACGGCAACCAGACCATCAATGCTTTGATGAGCGGGGACGGCAAAAATCTCCTGCCCGTAAACATCCAGACGATCGACCTGGTCAACAAGACCCTGACCCTCGGGGGAGGCTATTCATTCCGGACAACCTTCATCGCCGGAAAAAAGAACGACTGGAAACAGAAAAAGTGTAAGGATAAAACCACCGTAGAGTACAACAGGTTTGAATGCGCCAGCGATATCAACGAGCTCCACTACTCCCCGGTTCCCTACCACCTGATCGACAATGCCCTGAAGACATTATGCTCGAAGGAGCCGCGTTTAACCCCCTACCAATGTGAAAGAGGAGTGTTTCACAACCTGGATCAGATGACCGACAAAAAGATGATTTTAATGCCTTCCACACCCGAGTGGGATGTCAGACTCGGTTACACCCGAACTGACCAGACCTTTAAGGGGAGTGCGCCAAAAAGCAGCTCTCCCGGTGCAAAGCTGCTGAATGCCGTCAGCAATGAACTGCTGCAACTGTTTTACCAGAAAAAGGTAAAAGACACCAAGATCAGTACGTGCAAAAATGCTCCTTTGTGTGATGAATTTAAAGTCAGATACACGGATAAATACATTGGCCAGATGTTCACCCATACGGACGCTTTCGCGTACCGTTTCTCACGCAGCCACGTGTATCTCGATGAAAAAGATCACATCCTCGTCTTTCACAAGGTCCTTGAATTCATCTGGCTGCTGAGTTACGACCTGCATAGCCCTGTAGGGGGCAGCAACACCTACCTCCTGATGTCCAACGGTGCCCACCTCATCCGCATTCACCCCCGTGGAAAGACCGCCGCTACCTGGGTGTTGAACTACAACGGACAACGCCCCTATGCCTGCATAACCGAGCAGGCCGGCGGGACGCGAAGCTGTTCAACCGTGCTGAACCAGACCGAAAAAACCTGGACCCTCTACCTGGGTGAGACCTGTTTCCGGTTTCCTGCCCCGACGCCGGACACCCCCTATAGAGTGATAGCCCAGGATGCCAACGCACAGTTTGAATGGCTGCCGAAGGATCGCAAGGTAATTCGCCGTTTATACGACACTAAGAACCTGAATGAAAAGGAGTCAAGGGCACCGAAACTGCTCGGAATAACGACCCATTACACCGCTTTCAGCCGGTTTCTGCCGTTGGAACTGAAAGAATGCCAGGCCACCTCGATCTATGCACACTGCATGGCTCAGGCGCCGAACTGGTGGCTCAAGTCGTCACGCAAAATACCGTACAAGTTCTGGTCTGAATACCTGAAGGACTGTAGAAAAAAGGCCGCTGGGCATCGCGATGCACCCTATTCCTGCTTCCCCGGCAAGCTGGGACTGGCCAAAGCAGATTGGCATAAGTTAGACCGGGTGAAGCTCTGGTACGATACCCGCCACCACAAAGAAATCCAGCTCATTGCCCCCAGTGATAAGGTAAAACCGATCCAGGGGAGCCCGACCACTGGCTACTATTTTATTGACCTCGTCAATCAACAGGTGTTGTTCAAGAGTGCCAGGATCCTGGATCAGGAAATCAGGCAATTCCGTGAATTCAGCGCCACAAAGCATGGCGCGGTGTTTGGCCGCAAGGTATCAAGGACATTGCCGGGCAAAGATGACTCGCAATTGCTGGTGTTTG
>NZ_JAHHPN010000715.1:0-2249 GCF_024606325.1 Endozoicomonas sp. ONNA1 | reverse complement strand
CTATTTCGGGCACCAGGCGGGAAATGCTGCGATACATCCGGGGGTTGGCGTTGTGCTGTCTTGCAAACAGCATGGAACCGGTTTTCAGTAGAACGACTGAGGAAGCAGCCTTGCCGAATGGCATCGCCAGCCCGCCCAGCTCTGCAAGTTGTTCAATTTCACTGTGGAATTTATAGTGTTGGGTTCGGTCAAGATCAAAGCTGTAGTGTTCCAACCAGTGCTGGAAAGGTATGCGCATCCTGTGCGTGTAATCACCCCTGTTGGTCAGGTCCAGAAGATAGAGTAACCACATGTTTGACAGCGACAGTAAGCCAGCCTTCAAGGTGGTATGGGTCACCAGCAGAGGTTTATAGCTGGAGTAGTACCAGGTGACCGCCTGTAACAGGAAGGCTGAAGGTTTGGCCCAGTAGTCATTGAGCTGCTGTTCAACCGCTGCGGCATGAGCCTGCTTTAATGTGTCATGGATAGCCTGGATCAGCTCTGATTCAGACAAGCCAACGGCATTGGCGTAGGGTGCCAGGGTATCCTGAACATTGGCCAGAAATGCTGCCGACCTGCGACCATTTTCAAAGGCAATATCATCAAGCACATAGTTCGCGATGATAGCCGCTGCGTACTCTTTCATGTCGGCAACGGACTCTTTCATACCCGCCGGACAAGTTGCGGTCACGGTCACAGGAGCAAAGGCAATCCGCATGAATTGCTCAGCTCCCTCATCGGACAGTGCCCGGACAACGACTTTAAAGCGAGGCACGTTGACGGCGTGTTTATAACCAAGGAAGTGCTCAAATTCATCCACTGTCTGATATCCATCGACACCTCTGATAGCCTTTAAGTAGTTCTCAAGTTCAACCTTGCTGATCGCGCCTTCGCGCAGCAGAGCTATGATCTTGTTACCACTGGCAGAATGGCTAGCGAAGTATTCCGGGAAGCTTTCCAGATCCTCCGTTTCAGGCTCGACGAAGTGAATGTCTGTTTTGCCCATGGCGCGAATTTCGTCCTTGAATTCTTGGGATCCTATTTTCATCTCATCCATGGCCTTGAGCGCAAGAATATCAACTTCATCCAGTGCATCCTCGGGCTGACCATACGGGGGCTGGACAGGGGATTTAGGAAAGGCGGTCTTCAGGCTCTTAAAAACTTCCACAATCCGACTGGCCTGTTTAAATGTCACTTTGTCGTCGGCATTTGCCTGTACGCGAATGGATGCAAATTCATCGTTAAAATTGAAAGCCGGAAGAAATGTCATTCCCTTATCGCTCTCCATTGTTGCTACGCGCAGGCCAATTGCGGCTTCCATAGCTTGTTTTTTGAGAGGGTGCTGCTGCATGAAGTCTTTGATATCGGTCAGAAGTTTTGCCTCTCTTGGTGAGTACAGGAAGGGACTGCTATCCCTGTCGTGCTCACGCTGGAATTCCGTGACCTGAGTGTACTTTTTTCTGGTAAGAGGCAGTTCACCCCATACTCCATCTTCATCGGTTGCCCGACCTTGGGTATCTGAATGGTCATTAACAGCAAGAATGTAATCAGCTTCTTCCAGCGAAGCGGGGTCGCCATTTATCCAGATGTGCAGATTTGTTTTGGCTTCCTGTTCCTTAATGATTTCATCCCGTATTTCGACACTGTATCCCAGCAGGTGTTTTATGATGTCCTCTGCTCGCTCTTCATTGGACTGCTCGTCACCTGCAGACAGACCCAGCTCGCTCTGAAATTGTTTCATTGCCCGATTGAGCTCCACGTCGTCTTCATCCGAGGTCTCTTGGAGATACGCATCCATATCGCGTTTAGTCTTCTCCAGGACATTTTTAGCTTCTTTTACTGCTAGCCTGGCTCTGGCTACCTCACGTTCAAGTACGTATCGGGGATTTAGTTTCAGCTGAGCTATTTGCCTGTCAAGCTCATTCTCAATGACTGCGGTACGCTCATTAATGGTAGGCTGACCCACTTTGTGAATTTCTCGAGTCAGTTTTACGAGTGTTTCTTCAATGAGAGTGATCTGATCATCCACACAGGCATTATTTTTATAGTCTTTAATGTTGAGTTGATGAGCAATTTCATTGTTTGTATCTCTTGATAAACCTTCATCTTCATAGCGGTGGAATACTTTGAACCTTAATTCCGAAATTCTGGCTAGTAGGGCATCCATCTGATTTTGCAGGCTGGCGTCTTTTTCTAATTCTACTTCCAGATTATCGGCCACTTTAGCAATTAAAGCCTTGTTCCTTTTCTTGGCAGCAGCGTTTTCACTC
>NZ_JAHHPN010000714.1:0-5794 GCF_024606325.1 Endozoicomonas sp. ONNA1 | reverse complement strand
TTTGTAGAAAAGTTCTGGTTTGTAAAACCTGCATGCTGTTCAAGTTCGACAACAAAACGTCTTGTCAACGGCTTAGCCTGGCAGATGACTGACAATAACAGGAACAGCAACAGCGGTGCTACAAAGAGTGAGTGTCTAATCATTCTGTCCTTGCTATCTGGTCTACAGAGAGGAAGGATAGATCACCTCACGAAATAGGGTGTCGTAAATATCTGCGTTCACATGCTTCAGTGTTGAAATCCAGACGTTTTCTCAAGTTGCACAGATCATTTTTCGTTGTGTATACATTCCCAGGCAAAGAGGTTGTTGCAAAAGCAGCAGGTAAAGCCAGGCCACTTGTTAACGCTGCATCGGTGAAGGGGGGCACTTCTGCGGTAGCCTCTGGAGCGTGGAAACGAATTGAATCACGTTTTTATCATTCATCAGATTCATGTTTTTGATTTAATAGCATCAATGCAGGATATTTAGCTTCTTATTTAGTGGGGTTGTTTTGTTAATAGAATGAAATATTGAGTAACAAAAGAAAACCGAAGCCCTTTAATAAGGTGACCTGCATCAATGAATTGGTGTTTTCATGGTCTTTCGGGTTAAGTCGATTGTTTTAATTCAATATCCTTTCTGCTGTCAATTGATCTTGTTGTAGCGCCTGCTGGTTTGCTTACTGCACAGATAAAAGTGCGAATAGTTTTGGGCGAACTGAGATCAAAATTTCTTGTTAATAAGCTTATTTAAATACCCTTCACCGAGAGTGATGAAAAATAATTACAAGGAAAAATGATGCAGTACACACGTTTAGCCAAAGCGATTGCATTGACTCTACCTGCTATGTTGCTGGCAGGTTGTGATGATGTTCTAAACGACGATGTTGATGAAGTTACCCTGCAACCCCAGACGTTGAAGTTTGATCCAGCCAATGGTGTTATTCCTTACCCCAACGATATTGTTGGGCTCGATGAAGATGGCACACTGAAAGTACCCGGAGAGACAGATTGGGCTGATACTCCGGGTGATAGCCCTAATACCTTTTGGAACTACTATGGCACTCAGCAGTGGGGTACATCGGTTCCAATGGTTCTGGAATTTGTCAAGGCTCCGGAAGAATCCGGGGGCTCACCCGGCATTGATCCGGCTACGTTTCAGGGAAGCATTAAAATGTTCCGTGAAAACGCTGACGGCACGCTTGAAAGTCTTATTTGGAATGAAGATTTTCGAGCGATTCTGGCAAAAGCGGGCACTATTAATATTGAGCCTCTGAAGCCTTTTGATGAAGATACCCGCTATTTTGTCACTCTGACAACGGGAGTTAAGGATGTTCATGGTCAATCTTTGCAGGCTTCATCTGCCTATAAGCAGCTCTTAAGCAGTAATGATGAAATGGGGCTGCATTTGCAGGATGTGATTGATCGGTTGGCAGGGGCTGGTATTTCTGACAACAGTATTATATATGCGGCTGATTTTACTACGGGCACTAATGTTAGTGTGATTCGACCTGTTGTTGAAAACTACCTTAATGAGTACTCATCAGACACCAAGATCACAAATTTAGTACCAGAGGCTGTTCCATCAGATCAGAAAAATACGCTTGTTGCAGGGTTTTCTGATCTGCTGAAGAAGGAAGGCGTGTCCATTCCAGAACCAGATTCGACAGAAACGCCTGAATACCGGGTTTTCTCTGCGACCATCAACTTGCCGGCCTATCTGGACACACCTGAGATGGGGCAGAACTGCGATTACAATGAATATGTTGACAGTATGCAGGAAGGTGGCAGCCATGACAGTCATCCTGAGAACTTCAATGAGTACAGGGTGGCACCACAGGTATTCTGCTCAGGCGCTTTCAGTTATTTCCAAACAAACGACGGTACGCCTATCAATGCCAGCAATGCTTCTGATATCCGAGTGTTTAAAGAGCCGGATCAAAATGCCATAAATGCCAGAATCTATCTGCCTTCTGGTGCAGTTCCCGCTGACGGATTTAAAGTGGTTATGCATAGCCACGGCTTCGGTAGTTCAAAAGATGAGGCTGAGCTGTTTGCTGAACAACTGGTTGGATCCGGTTATGCTGTGGTTGCCATCGACCATCCTCTGCACGGTGACAGAGTAGTAGATATTGATGGCGACGGTGTCGCTGATCTGGATGCTTCGGTTCGTCGGACTGATTATGCCAGTCCTGAAAATCTGTTAACCACCCGTGGCTTTATGTGGCAGGTGGCTCTGGATTATGTCGGCATTCGCATGGCTATTGCCAATGGTGTGGGAGACGATCAGGGTAATACGCTTCTTGATACCGGGAATGTACATATGTTAGGGAGTTCGCTGGGAGGAATTCACAGCACTATTATCTCTGGAATGATCAGAGATGCTCAGGAGAATATACCCGCTTATAAAGAGCAACTGGATCTGAAGACAACAACGGTGAATGTACCCGGTGCTGGTGTAGCCACCGTTCTGATGCAGTCTCCTGTTCTATTTCCCGAATTGCAAGAAGACGTTCTGCACTCTGCTGCTTTCCGTTTATTTATGGCTGAAAAACTGGGTTTATATAATCCTGTAACAGAGCTTTCTAAAGATGAAAAAGTGGCGGCTCTCGATAAAACCGATGAGTATCGCGATGGCTTGGAAGGTGTCGATCTGACCCGGACCGATCAGATTACTGATGAGGAAATACGTCAATTGGCCGATGACGTGCTGGCAGCCAGTGCTGCCATGGGTAACTCATCACCAGCTGACTTTGCTGAATTTGAAGAGCAAATCTGGGTAGCCTACGAAAGCCCTGCCGAGATTGCTTATCAGGCCATTATTGATCCTTCCGATCCGATCAGTTATGCCAGGGTGCTGGCTCAATATCCCGATGAGCCCATTCTGTTGAGTGAAGCGGTCGGAGACGGTTCAAACGATTTGAATATAGCGGGTCTTGCTATTGCTCTGGCGACAGAGGGTAATGAATACAATCCGGGTGACTTTGTGATTGTAAACCAAGCGGATGAAATGCCTCTGGGTGGTACAGATCCTCTGATCAGAACATTAGGTTTGGATCTGCTGGTTGGTGGTGAAAATGGTGAAAAGAGCGTTACCACCATCCGTGGCGCTTCCCGTTATGGTTATGGCACTCATATGTCCAGTTTTGTTCCTATGCCTTTGGCTATAATCGATCCGGATCTGCTGCCCAATGACATGCAAGTTCATAATAGCATTGTTAAAGCCACTCTTTCATTCATGGACTCGAACGGGTCTTTTGTGGAAGTTAAAAACTATGGCCTTACCAATGGCGATAATCTTTTGCTGCCTGAAGAGGATTTCCCGGAGCAGCCAGAGTATAAGAGGAGATAATTCTTGCTTTAGAGAGGGTGTTGCATAATCCTGGTTCCCAAGCTTTTAGGCACTGCGGGTCTCAGTTTGGGAACGAGTCAGAGAAGGGCTGCATTTATCAACAGTCTCTTGGTACGCCCTAAAACACTCTATTTTTTCCTTTGTTCCTCAAATTCACTCTTTGCCAATTGGTAACCGGGAGCACCAGGAGCATAATAGAGTTCATTAAACAAGTCTTCGGTTTTAATACTTCCCAAAAAACCACATGTCAGTGAAGATTCGTAGCTTGTTTTTTTTGCAGTGCCAATTATTGTGAATATCATCTTGCCTCTATAGTAGATGCGATGATAACCGGTAACACTGCCATCACACTCTGGACGGACACTAAACGGTTGTGAAATTTTTGAAATATCGGAAGGTTCAAGATGTTCAAGTAACTCGATGGCATTCCTGAATACCTGGATATCCGGAGAAGGAGATTCTGCTTTGGAATGCACATCATTTTCAATGAGAATAGTCATTAACCAATTCATTTGCTTTATGATTCGTGACACAAAGACTCTGGTTTTGTACGCTACTTTTGCGTCAGCCTGATGGGCCTGTGATGGAAGGGGTTGTATTTCTGTCATTGCATAATGAGCGCGGCCTAACGATTTTTCTGCGGAAATCAGTGCCCCTTCAGCGAACTCACTTCTATTGGGTGCTTTTCGGAGTTCACAAACGCCGTGACAGGAATCGGCGTAACACGCTAAACCCAGAGTATGTTGGTCTTGTTCGGGGCCTTCGTTACCGCCACCAGAGCCAGACGACAGGAGACTGTTGAAAGAGCCTGTAGCATGAGTGGTTATCCCAGAGGCTTGCTGACCGGATGATTGTGATGGCGGCTTTTGTTGGTCACTTTGCTTTAGGTTGCAGTGTCGTTGGTTTTGTTCAGGAAGCGTCGTTGTGGTGATCGTAAACGGGTCATCCTGACTTACCTCCAGTTGATCTCTTGGGTTAAACAGCAGTGAATCGGGATTCCAATAGTGTTCTAAAAACCAGCCGACAGCGACAAACGCCTCTTCAGGTACCCATGAATAAGGTTTGCCGCCAAGAGCGGCACCATGGGTAGTCAGGATCAGTTCGTAAGCAATCAGCAGATTGGTGACGCGAAGCAACTGCCATGAAATAGACTCAGTAAAGGTCGTTGTTAACCCGTAACCGCCAAGTCTGAGTGGTGTGTCATCAGGCGGCAAAAAACCTGCATAATCGTTTGTGTCGGTAAGGTACTTCGGATTGTCCAACAATGTATTCAGGTCGTGCTTAACAAAAAAGCTCTGATAGGTCTGTTGATGCTCCATAACAAAACGCCTTGTCAACGATTCTGCCTGACAGATGACAGATATAGACAGAAGCAGCAACAGCCGCGCCGCAAAGAACGATTGTTTCATTATTCGATCCATGCATTACCAGATTCGTAGTCGGGAAAGGTAGATCAGGGAAGTAGCAAATCAAGAAAATATGCGTGTCTTGCTGTCTATAACAAAAGGTTGCACTGATATGGCAAAATATGTCCCTCATATTCACTTTTTGCAGACTGGTAGTCGGGAGCATCAGGAGCATAATAGAGTTCATTAAATAAGTCTTCGGTTTTAATAGTTCTGCGTATTCTGGCATCTTCTTCCCGACGCATTTTTATCTGATGCAACCTTTGGTTTTTGACAAAAAAACCGTTTTTTTGATTTATCACTTTCCCGATCTATTTTTTTCTTTATAAATTAGAGCGTAGAGATGGAATAATGAGAAACTCATTCTTTGCGACACTGCTAGCGATAATATCTGTCTTCTGCCAAGCCGAAGTGTTGACAATGCGTTTTGTTGTCGATTCTCAACAGGATGCAGGCTTTTCAAACCAGGGCTTTTCTATAAAGAGTGATCTCAATACACTGCCGCATATCCCTTCAGACATCGCTGACAAAGATGGCTATCCCGGGTCAAATTTTCTGTCTTCTGATAAACGACATAGACTTAGCGGTTATGAGTTAAAGGCGGCCCTTACCAAGTTCATTTCAGTGCAATGGCTTTACGCTACGAATCTGGTGCTTGCTTACGAACGTGTCTTTACCATCCATGACGCCGCTCTGGGCGTCAAGCCGATTTCATGGCTACCTTTAGAAGTGTTTGTCCTTATTGGTTTACTTTTGAAAAGCTATTGGAAACCCGATTCACTGCTGTTTAACCCGATAGAACAACTGGTGGTCAGTCAGGATGAGCCGTTTGCGATCACCTCTATGATGCTCCCCGGAAATGACCAACAATACGGCCAACAAAACCAGCAGCCATCATCATCCAGTCAGCAAGCCTCAGGAGCTACCTCCACCCAACTTAACGGTTATTCTACCAGCCCTCTGTCTTCTGGTTCTGGTGGCGGTAACGAAGGCTCCGAACAACACCAGCATACTTTGGGTTTGGATTGTTACGTCGATTCCTGTCATGGCGTTTGTAA
>NZ_JAHHPN010000713.1:0-5133 GCF_024606325.1 Endozoicomonas sp. ONNA1 | reverse complement strand
GCCTGGTCCGCAGCTTACGATGCGAAGAATGATGACCGGGCAGGTGACTTTTGAGCCTATGAAGCAGAAAGAAAATGCCTCCGCGGAGCTATCAGCCGTGCGTCAGCTTGGTAGTGATAGTTATAGTAGCCATGAGACTGATCAAATTGTGTGCTTCAGAGTGATGGGTGAACTTTATTAAAATATGACTGTCAGAAATGCAGGAATAAATTATCTATAACGTATTGGCTCCACGTTCACTGACCATCTCATGCGCTAGCCATTAAGTCATGGATTTGACATTACAATAGAGGTCTCAATGCAAAATACTCAGTTTTATGAGCCTGATTATCAAAGCCCGATCACTTATTCCTGCAAGAATACCGGTGAAAAAAGCCCATCCAAGAGGTATTTCAAGGATATTGATGCTCTCGACACTTTGACCGAGACAAGGCCATTAGCCAAGCGCATCTGCCGCAGGCCTGATTCAGACTCTTCTGATCGTTCTCTTCTCAATCGACAACAGCTTGGGGGTAAGGGGATGTTTTTGCTGTGTATGCACCAAGCAGGCCTGGCTGTTCCGCCCTTCAGATGTGTTACAGCCAGTGTGACGAATGTTCTTGAACAACACACTTTTGATATCCATCGTTTGATCCCCTATCTTCCCGGCATAGTCGATGAACTTTGGGTTGAAACGGCCAGCCTGACGAACATCAGGGAATACCTCAATGGCTTGCTAGCTACAGAGCCATCCAAAAGGGCTAAGTGGCTGGCCGGTCTGGCGAAATTTGTTGCCAGTAATGACTTTTATGAACTGGTTAAAGATTCTGAAGCGGCCCGGCAGATCAGGGATCTGCGCTGTCAGCTGGACGAACTCTCCCCATCAGGGCCGGTGATGATCCGCAGTTCTGGCATCAATGAAGATAACTACGGCGATGCTCAGGCGGGCAAATACCTCTCTGAAGTTCAGGGAGAAGAAGATGTTTTTCGTACCTGCCTTAAAGTGATGGCTTCAGGTTACCGGCCTGAAGTTTGTTCGCAAGGCATACCGCAACCCATGGCGCTGATCATTCAGCAGTGCATTAACTGCCAATATGGCGGAGTAGTCATGAGTTTTCAGTCTTTTCAGGATGATACTATCAGGGTTGAGTATACACCCGGTCAGCCCAGAGGCGTATTGACAGGACAGTCCGGTAACACGCCTCACCGCATTGATATTTCATACAAAGCAGGCGCTGACCACTCTCAATACTATCGCGGAACGATTTCAAGTCACTTCATCCTGAACAAAAACACAGATAATAAAGGCTATTCAGAAACAAGAATTCTTGATACGGACACTCAATCAGACGACCTTAGTCAGCCACCCGGTAATGACATGCTTGATGAACTCAGGGAGATGGTGATAAAGCTCGAAGACCTTTTGCTCTGCCCCGTGGATGTGGAATTTGCCATCGATCATCAGGGCCGCCTGTTCCTGTTGCAGGTACGCCCTGTTACCCGACTCTCCGGGGACATGGATTTTGCTATGGCCATACCCGAAGACACTCTGGCCCTTGGCGAGGCCGTCAGCGAAGGCTATTGTACCGGACCCATCTGGTTGGCCAAAAAACGACAGGCAGACTCTATGCCAGACGGAGCCATTGTTTTGGCCCGACACGTCGAAGAATGGATGCTTGAGCCTGAGTTCCTGAAGCGGGCAGGGGGTTTTGTCATTGCCGAAGGTGGCTTCAATGATCATGTAGCGATTCTCATGAGACAGGAACAAAAAAGACTGTTGCTGGGCGGTGAGCAGTTTGCGGCCCTGGCCGCTCAGGATGGTCAGCAGGCGACGCTGGCCTGCGGCCGTTTTAATGGTAAGTCCGGAGCCTTCGTAGTTGCCGGTGACCTTACCGAAAAACTGGCCAGTCACATTAGCCTGTCACCTGCTGTTTTTGATGTCCCGTTGGCAAAAGCCGTCCCGTCACGGGATGATTTAACCCCCGATGAAGGCACATTCTGTCATGTTGTCAGCGGTTTTCAATGGCTAACGGATCAAAACGCCCGCCTGTTGGCATTTTTTGCTCCCGGCGGTGGGCTGGATGGTCTGGCAAACCCTATAAAAGTAAGTATGTCGCCACAGCGATCAAAGCTGCTGGCAGAATCTTGGGACAACATAAAGCGACTGGTTCATGGAGCCGAAGCCCTGTTGGACGGCTACCGGGCCTTTTTGCTGCTGGCGGATGACAAGGATTCACCCGAGGTTCAGCCATTGCTGGATGAGTTACAGCAAATAATCAACCGGTTCGAGACGCTGAAACAGACCATTCAATCGGGGTTAAAAACGATCATCCCTTCTCTGCAATCCAGCGAAGAAGACCGGTTATCATCGGGAACTTTTCGTCAGTGGGTGGCAGCCTGCCATCAGTTGCAATCCTGTCTTCAAACACTCCATCACTCTGAGGCCAGGCAGGTTTTGAGTGTCCATGACCTGATTTTTGCCCTGCATCAGTGCTTCATAAACGCGCTGGCACCGGTTACTCTGGCTTCTGGTCAGGGCAAGGTATCTATGGAACAGGAAGTCACTTATGTTGATTGCACTCCCTTGGGTGAAAAAGCGCCTCTTTTGACGCCGTCCTGCAGAGAATCCATCGAAAAATTAGGAGTTCAAGCCACTGTCGTCAGTATGGTTGATGCCATGATTGTTAATCTGGAGTTTGGCAATCATGTGGGCATTATCGAGCTGCTTGAACACGCTGAGGGTGGAAAAGGACGAACCTTGCGGCTGAAATTCTCTGACCAGTTTTATAATCCTGATGGCAGTGATCAACCCGGCAGGCTGAAGCGTATGTGGTTTCTGGTGCAGTTACTAAAAGCGATTGAACTGGATAAAAATGCTGATGGCATGAAGCTGAGTTGCAACGCCGTGGCGGGAGAAATTATCGTTGAATGCCCTCGAATGACAACCACTCAGTCCATGCACGGTGCCTTTAAGAAACTGATCACTGTATTAGATGCTATTGATGAGATGGAGATTCACTTGAGGTACAATGAAGCCATTTTTGAAGGAGGTCAATGGAACTTTAACTTTCTTGCACAACGTCTTAATAGCGATCCTGCGGCAGAAGCTGATAGATTTGCCTTTCAACATTGTCTTTTCTCAATGTTTTATTACAGATTTTTCTGTATGACGCCCGATTGGTGCCAGTTATTAAGCAGCCACCAACAACAGTTTATTGATCATAGCCAACGGTTAGCTGAATCGAAGGACAAACTTCAGGAAATGTTAATGAGTGGCGAGATCGGTGAGGATACCCGCAGGGAAATTTTATATCACCTATTACTCGTTGGTTCCCGAAAAGCTATTCCATTGTTTGAGTATTTTGATAACCGCCTGAAAAATGAATACTTTGTTATCAAACCACCCAGCACTTACAAGCTGGAGTTTTATGTTTCACCAGGTCAGCCGCTTCCGGATAATCAGGAAAAGGTCAGGAATGTTCTGCTGAAACATGGGCTGACCTATGCCAGCCAACGGGTTCGAAACGATAAAGACCTTGTATTACTCACCATTAAAGAACATCCGGGCGACCTGGAATATGCCAGCTCAGAACTTCGGGACCATGATGAGGTGGTAATGGCCGCTATCGCAAAGTGTCCAACAGCTCTGAATGATGCAAGCGAAAGAATCCGTGGCGATAAACACATTATCCAAATGCTGATTGCCGATAATGTTGGTCTCTTATCATATGCCAGTAAAAGTATATTGAATGATCGTGAGTATCTGCTGGACTTGATTAAACAGTATCCTCGTGCTTTTGTGTACGCTGATGATGAACTTAAAAATGATGAAGCCTTTATCAGGTCTGCAGTCCACAGAAACTCCAAAGTTCGTAAATACGTTCAGAAACCAGCATATGAGTTCTGATTCACTGTGCTGGTTCTTAAAATAGCTGTCTCGACAACGGCTGTTTTAGCGTAAACCACGGGGTTCACAGGCCTCTCACACCTCTTCTGATGAATTAACCGGACTCGATAATGCTGACATGATTGATCCGCATTGACTATCCTGCTGTATTAAGTGACAAAACAAGGGAGTGACTGTCTTTCAGCAACTGACTTATCAAGAGATATCTATGCAGCGATTATTCATCGTATTCATATTACTGACTGCGGGGCTGTCTGTGCTAACAGTGAACGCCGCCTGTCCTGACTGTAAAGAGTTTTCAAACCAAGGTGCAGAGGGCGGCATTTGCCCTAATTGTGGAGAAACAAACTCTCTCAGGTCAAATCAGGGTGTCTATGGGTTATGCGAGTTGCTGTTAGAGCTATTGAATGATGAAACAGACAACCAGACCCTAACTGCAGTGAATATACTGAGCGTTGCGAGTGACTGTTTAGACGGTAGTCAAGTCACACTGACTGAGAGACTGAGCAATGAAATACAAACGTTCAGAGAACGATCTGAATTCATGCAGTGCCAGATTGACAGAAACCTTCCTGAAGGAAACCGTGAAGGGTTTGCCAGCTTGTTTAGTCCTGAAGATCTCACCATTTTTTTCTCCCTTATTGAGGCAAGTGGGATCACCGATATTGGTTTAGATCAGCTTGAGAAAACCTTCTTTATCAGAATTGGCTGGCTGTCGATCTCAGTAAAAGCCGAGCTGGCAAGTTATGACTGGAAGCAACTGAGGAATGAGAGGCGTTTTTTTGCTTACCTCTATTATATCTTGCTGCGGCAACAGCAGGCTCATCTGGAGGCGGATGATAGTCTGGTCAAACGATTGAGTGTCTACTTACTGGATTATGGGAAGGGAGATGAGAGACGTATTCACCCTCTTTTTGCTCCTGAGCACGTGAAATTTGACCCTTATATTGAGTCTTGTGTTATTCCTTCATCGGTGCTTGACATGACAAGTTCATGGCGGTGGAAGTGGCTTAGTCAATATCTCAATCCGCAGGGTTGGGCTATGACGTTTCTGAAACCACAGGATTGGATTTTAAGATTCCTGCAAGCAGGACGCTGGAACTTTCTGGGACGCTTTTATATATCGGATGGAACCTCGTCCTATCAATTGCCAGAACCTAACTCTGGTATCTGGATTTTGCTGACTTTGAACGACGATCAAACGGTCACTTTGTTCACTAATCATGGAATGGGCATGATAACAGTCA
>NZ_JAHHPN010000712.1:0-5290 GCF_024606325.1 Endozoicomonas sp. ONNA1 | reverse complement strand
CTCGCACAGCAATCAAAGATGAACAATGGGATCGGATCAATGACACGCTGCCGGGTAAAGTCACTGATCCCGGGCCGACAGCTGATAACAGGTGATTTATTGAGGCGACTCTCTGGCTTGCTGGTACGGGGGCTACGTGGTGAAGCCTGCCTGAAGAGTTCAATGATTGACACGAAAGCTTTCAGGTAGAGTGCCCCTGAATATGCGGCCAGATCATTTTGAAAACTGCGAATTAAATTCGCCCTTTAAATGTTAAAGGATAGCGCCCCTGAGAATCCGGCCTTCCAAGAAATTGCATGCCGTCTTTCATGGTTTCTGGCAGGGCCTCACCTTCAGACACTTTCCCGTTCAACGAATAGCTGCCGTTAAGATTAAAGCTGAAAACGGCATCTGTTGTCAGAAATTCGGATGACTGGCGAATTTTACCTTGCAGAGTATTTCCCTTGCAGGTGAGATCAGCATCTGCTTTACCCAGTTTCACGTCACCCAGAGGACTGCTGATTCGCCCTCTTTCCCATGTCATGTGACCGTCCAGCTCGACACACAGACCTTTTTCATAAACCAGGGAGTTTGCCACCAGATTGATATTACCCTTGGCGGTTGCCGGAACCGGCATGGGAACAAGCTGCTGCAACCAGCCTGCCGAAGCGTCTGCTTGAAGATCTTCAATCGTCACACCCTGAGGACTGTAGGTCACTGTCGCCTGACCCACAACGGCAGAAAAATGATCACCGACCTCAACGTTCGCGCTGACCTTTCCGGTCAGCAGTGCAGAAGGCTGGAGATCCCAACTGACTTCCTGAAGCCCGATACCGTTGATGGTTAATTCCTGCGCTGAACCCGACCAGAGTGAGCCTGAGAGACCTTCGAGTTCAATCCCCGGCATTTTGGGTGCATGACGCCAGACAAAAGCGGCTGGTAGCTCTGCCAGCATAAAACCTGTGTAAGAAACTGCGGCCAGTGCGGCCAGAGTAATGATTCTCTTCATATGTCTTAACTCTCGCTGAAGGCTGTCTCACTGCTGAAGGCTCTATGTATTCTCAAAGCCTTAACGATCACATGACCGGGCTTTTCGGCAGCTTCTACCTCCAACTCCCTGATCTCAACTCCTCCCTGCTGTTGAAGATTGACTAGCCATGCCAGTAAACGATCAAAGCCCACTGTATCAAGATCGACCTGCAATGAATCACGAACAGTTCGCACCCCGGTGATGCGCAGATCAAAATCTTTTGCGGTTTTATTCACCATCTGGTCCAGAGGTAAAACCAGATAGCGGCCCTTGTCTGGCTGACCCTGACGTAGCCTGACAATCTCACTGGCCTGTTCCTGTACAGAAGCCAACAACTTCTGACTGGCCACCAGCTTCCGTTCGGCAGCTAACTGACGTTCTGACAAAGGGTTTAAAATACCCTGCCAAATGCACCAGACAATAATAAATGCCCCTGCCACCATACAGAGTTGCTGCTCGCGCCGACTCAGGCCACGCCAGAAACTCTGAGCCTGTTGCCAGCGCTCATTGAAGCCTTCCATGATGTCATTCATGAATCACTCCCCCTGATGATTAGCGTACCATTGGCAATATCACCACTCTTCTCCAGTGTTTCAACCGTGATCACCAGTTGCTCACCCGACTCTTCCCGGAATGCCGTAAAAGTATCAAAATCCTTCGCAGTGGCTTCCACCCGCAGTGATTGCTGAGACTGGTTATACGACAAAGTAACAGGATTGAGTTGGGGATATTGTTTAAACAAGGGTGCAGTCTGATCGAGCAGTTTCAGCAGACCCGAGTCATCGCTGTTGTTACTTTTCAAGGCCATTAGCTTCTGCCTCATTTGCGACTGTAGACGCACAATCCGCTCACCGGGGAACATGTCACTGTAGATCTTATGCGCCTGCGCCTGAAGCTGATCAGCCTGTTGTTCCAACTGTACCGATTTCAATACTGCCTGAGCCATAAACAGAGTAATGGTAAAAGCCAGGAGTCCGGCAGCCAGCCTCCAGGGTTTCAGGCTCTTGATGATGGATGACTCAACTTGCCAGACACCCTGCAACAGGTTGGGGCTGTTCTTCTGTGAGTCAGCACTGACCGCACCCGCTGCCAATACTTCCAGAGCAGGGCCCGAAGCTTCCCGGTTCCATTCCCCCGTCAGGTTCTCAGGTAGTTCGCTGAAACTGTTCACTTTCAGAGGCGTCTCTTCCGAGTCGTCTGCTGCCAGATAGAAGCTCAGCCAGGATGGATCACAGGCAGCCCACTGCCAGCGGCTATCCCGCAGTATCCAACGTTCATCCATGGCCAGCGCCGAGCACTCTCCCTCGGTCCAGGGCAGAGCCAAAGCTTCGGGAATCATGGTTTTGACTTTAAGGCCGGACTGATTCATTGCTTCACACCAGAAAGCCATTTTCGAATGAGCGACCACGGACAGATAAACCTGAGCCCCTTCTCTCGCGATGACCGAAATATGAAGATCGTCTACGTCCTCAGCCAGATCATCTTCCAGACGAAAAGGCAGTGACTTTAATACCGCCTTGCTCAGCCTGCCTTCAACCTGAAGGCAGTGAACACTGACCAGCTCCGTGGGAACCAGGGCAATGGTTTTGGTATCCGGGAATAACTCCGCCAGTGTTCCCAGGTCTTCAACAGACGGCAGAATGCCAGAGGAGGTTTTTCCCTCTTCTGCGGCCAGAATCACTGGCTCTTGCTCTACTGGATAGCGTTGCCAGTGAACGGGCTGTCCGGGATCTCCGGGCAGCCTGATGATAAGATGCTGGCTCACTCAAGCCCTCCAAACTCTCGGCGAATGACACTGAACTTATTTTCTTCTTCCCGCCGCAGCAGGCTTTTTATTCGGACTTTGGAGTCCGCATAGGAAGCGGTTGCAGTCATCACAAAATACTGACTGTCCACCGACATCAATTCGTGGGTGCCTCCGGCACTGAAGTTGGAGAGAGACGGTTGCTGAATAAACTCATCCACACTCTTCCAGCCATCCTCCGGCCTCTGTTCCAATACCCCTTTTGCCTGCTCTAAGGGAAGCTCACCCAAATACAGGGCACTGAGCACCGGTGCATGATCTGGCGACAGAGTATTAATATTGATCTTCATCTCGGTGGTCGGCAATGCACAGATATAAGGTTTGACCCTTCTCATGATTTTGGCATTGACGCCCTTAACCGCTCTCAACTCCGAAACCGATCTCATACTGGTATTACTGGCCAGATAGGGCACTGGCAGAGACTGGTAATAACTGTCTTCCGCGCCGATGCCTGATGCCTGGGTGTTGTCATTGTCTACCCAGTCTCTGGTTGATTGTGCAATTATTTCGGCCTGATAGGACTCAATTTCCAGTGCTTCCATCAGGGATTGAAATACTTTGACTTCAACCGAAGTCTGCCCTTCTTTATCCGATGCCTGCAAAGCATTCAGGTTTAAACAAGCCTGAGCGTCGGAAATTTCTCCCTTGATTGCCCCACTATCCATCGGAAAAGTCACTTCCCCCGTGGCCCAGGTTTGGCCAAGATTCACGGTTTCATCGCTCTCATCAAACTCGTCCTGAAGCACCTTGATTGTCAGTTCTTCGGCTGACAGTGCATACCAGCGTGCCTGTTCTATTTGCTGCAGGGAGGCGGTCCGCCGCATTTGCAGGGAAAACCCGAAAGTCATCTCTGCCGCTATCAGTACCATAAGCGTCAATACGAACATAACAATCAGCAGTGCGACACCCGACTGCCGACGCTTAAAGGATGTACTATTCTTTTTATCCGAAATCAGGCTCCTCATGACTCCTGCTCCTGAACTTCCCAGTTCCCGGGAAGCACGTAGCGCCGCTCGATGATCCCCAAATCATTCAGCTCAAACCTAATCTTCAGGCCTTGGGGCAGGGTATTGCCGAGCGTTTCTACCCACAGGCCTTTAACGAAGTACTGAAACTTGAGTGAGCGGACATCGGTTAACAGATCCCTGACTACGGGTTCCGCATTTTCCTCCGGGTCCAGCACATAAAAGTGTTGACGCTCAAGCACGCCGTCCTTAAGCCGGTAGCTGACTTTCTGCAATTTGGAGCGGGGAAGTTTGTCTTGCGGATTACGCCAGCCCAAACGAATAAAGGCCGCTGCCTCGTCATCGGATTCCAGCATATCTTTACCGGCAAACAGACTTTGATTCGTCAGTTCACCATCGACCCGCACACCCCGGTCAATCATTTGCCGGAAGTCCTGTTCCATGACTATCATGGCGTAGTCAATTTCCTGAATACGACTCTGATGATCGCTGGCAACATCCCGGGCCCCCATAACCCCCTGTAGAATCTGCCAGGCACTCATACTGACCAGTGCAAAAATGGTCAGGGCCACCAACATTTCCAGCAAGGTAAAACCCTGTTGGGTCCAGCGTCGCACGGTGTTCAATGACTTCAAGACCGCTTCACCGTGTAAGTTTGCAGACTGGCCAGAGCGGCTTTCTTGTCATCACGGTCCAGTCGGACTTCGACCTGGATGGCTCGAAAATTTTCATCCGCCGTACGCACACTTCGGTATCGGACATGCCAGGTTTGGTCTGCCAGCTCACGGGTTTCTTTTTTCCAGGTCTGGGACGGCCATTGCTCCTTCAGGTAAAGATCGACCAGTTCATTGTCGGCCACCCAGCGAGCCATGGTTTTGTTCTTCAGGTACTGGCTGTTATCAAGGCTTTCACTGCTGGTTCTGAGCACTGTGATACCAGCGATGGCGAGAATAGTCATGGCCATCAGCACTTCTAACAAAGTGAAGCCCCTGGCCCGTCGGGAACAGCCTGCGTGACGTTTCATTTATCAGCCCCGGCCACTTGTCTTGTCGTACTCATCTGCACTGACCACGGTTACTTCTCCGGTTTCCCTGATCATCACGCTAAAAAAGCGACGACTGTCGCTGGCAGACTGAAACCGCACTTCAGCCGGGGTCACGTCGCCACTGGACCAAATATAGAGATCAGGTTTTTTCATGCTTTCTTCGTTTTCAAACAGCCCTGAGTCGGTGAAAAACGAGTCACTATCATGCTGCTCTTCAGCATCCAGAGCAGCCTGCCAGATCAGCTCGCCCGGCATAAAGTCCAGATTGATGGCTTCTGAAAGCTCTTTCTCTGTGAGCAATCGGTCACTCTGCATTAACTGCCATTGGTCTTCGTGCCACTCCATAAACTGATAGCCGTTGTCGGTCAACCTGACCCCAAGGTCTTTACCTTTGAGCAATGACTCTTCGTGGCCAGTTTTCACCAGAGCAGCAAATCGCTCTGCGTCCGTTTTTAAACGTGCAGAAC
>NZ_JAHHPN010000063.1:0-1632 GCF_024606325.1 Endozoicomonas sp. ONNA1 | reverse complement strand
CTTGATGAAGATCACCATGGTCAAAAAAATAATGGCAGATGGCAGCCCCTGCAAAAAATGCAGCGAAGTTTTGGAGCGGCTCGAAAGCTCCGGCCACTTTGGGAAAATTGACCAGGTACTGATCGCCAAAGAAGGTGATGCTTCAAGCGAAGGGGCTCGTCTGGCCGAATTCTACAAAGTGAACAAGGCCCCCTTCTTTGTGGTCGAGGAAGAAGGTCAGGAACCGAAAATTTACACAGTTTACTTCAAGCTGGTCAAGGAAGTACTGAACCGGCAAGCTGCGTGATGCAGCTGCCGCTTCAAAGGATAGAAAAGTCAGTGATCGGGGAGCTGAATACCAGAAAACAACTCATCCACTTCTACTTTGTTATGTCTTGAAATCGCTTCCTGCACGACTTCTTTAGACAAATGTGGTGCAAAGTGCTGAATGAAGTCATACATAAATCCACGCAAAAAGGTCCCTCTTCTGAAACCAATCTTAGTGACACTGGGCTCAAACAGATGGTCTGCATTCAGAGGAACCAGATCAGAATCCAGTTCCGGATCGTAAGCCATCTTCGCAACAATACCCACACCCAGCTTCAATCTTACATAGGTTTTGATGACATCAGCATCGGTTGCGGTGAATACAACTCTGGGTGACAAACCTTCATTCATAAAAGCTTCGTCCAGTTTGGAACGGCCAGTAAAGCCAAAGACGTAAGTCACCAGGGGATACCGGGCAACATCCTGCAGTGTCAACTCAGATATTTGTGCCAGCGGATGATCCTTCGGAACGAGCACACAGCGATTCCAGCGATAGCAGGGCATCATGACCAGATCGTTAAAAAGTTCGAGCGCTTCTGTTGCAATGGCAAAATCAACCACGCCGTCTGCAGCCATCTCAGCAATCTGGATGGGCGCTCCCTGATGCATGTGCAGGGACACATCTGGATACTGAGAAATAAATTTGTTGATGATATCAGGCAGTGCATAGCGAGCCTGGGTATGCGTCGTTGCAATAGACAGGGAACCTTTACGCTCATCACTGAACTCTTGTGCCACCTGTTTGATGCTTTCGACTTTTCTGAGAATCTCACCTGCAGTCTCTATAATTTTTTCACCAGCCGGGGTGATTCGGGTCAGATGCTTGCCGCTGCGGGCAAACACCTCTACGCCGAGCTCATCCTCCAGCAGGCGGATCTGTTTGCTGATACCGGGTTGCGAGGTATATAGACTCTGCGCTGTGGCGGATACATTGAGATCATGGTGAGCGACCTCCCAGATATAGCGCAGTTGTTGCAGCTTCATTGATGGCCTCCGGTCGAGCTAACGTCTACCCATAGTGTGAAAAAAATATGAGTACTCTTAGTTCATAGCGGCATAAGAGAATATCATTTAATTACTTCCAAGAATACAAGCCGGTCGCTACAGTTACCAGCGAATCATGCAGCTTTAATCATGATTTCAAACATCGCCTGAGCTACTTATAACTTTAGACCATATTTGATGGACACATTGCTCTACATTTCAGCGGGTGCCAGCGTGGGTTTTGCCGTTGGCTTAACCGGCATAGGAGGCGGGTCTCTGATGACTCCACTGCTCCTTTTATTCGGATTTCCGACCCACATAGCAATAGGAACGGACCTGTTG
>NZ_JAHHPN010000711.1:0-11814 GCF_024606325.1 Endozoicomonas sp. ONNA1 | reverse complement strand
CTAACGGGAATCCCCCACTATAACCGCTTGCGGTTTAGTGGTGGGAGGATGTCAATCCTGCATTTCCAGTTCTTCATCATCGACCAGCAGCCAGGTATCCAGACGCTGTGCCAGTTGATCAACACCGGTTTTCTTCAGGGCAGAAAAAAGTTGCATGGAAATTTGCGGATACTCAGAGAGCTCTCTTTTTAGATGATTCAGGGCTTGTTTGGCGACACCAGACTTCAGCTTGTCACTCTTGGTTAACAGAATATGCAGTGGCATTTCAGATTCAATGCTCCACTGGACCATCATCCGGTCAAACTCCTTCAGAGGGTGGCGGATATCCACCAGTAGCACAAGACCGATCAGAGACTCTCTGTTGGTTAAATAATCATCGAGATGTTTTTGCCATTCGATTTTCATCGCTTCCGGCACTTTGGCGTAGCCGTAACCGGGAAGATCAACCAGATGGATGCTCTCTTCAATATTGAAGTAGTTGATCAGCTGGGTGCGTCCGGGTGTTTTACTGGTGCGGGCAATTTTTGAGCCCACCAGAGTATTCAGGGCACTGGATTTACCGGCGTTGGAGCGACCCGCAAAAGCGACTTCCCTGCCATTATCGGGCGGGCACAGTTTCAGCCTGGGGGCGCTGGTTAGAAATTTGGCCTTGCGATAATTTAAACCGCTTCTGGGTTCACTCATGTGTCAGACCTGTCAGCAAGCTCCCTGGTCAGGGAGTTTTACCATAGAAATGAAAAGTGGGCGCAATTTTGCTTGACTTGTGGATCAAATGGAATAGCTGCGAAGCAATTGCCGACGATTGGCAGCCGGTTATCATGAGCCAGATGTCCCGGGAAAAAACAGTTTGTCTGAACAGCGGCGAATTTACTGGGCTCGACCACCTATCGGAAAATAGCAATAAGGTATATAATGGCGGTCGTTTTGAGGCATATGCAGCCATTTTAATCCACCATTTTCAGAATAAAGGCCGAAAACAGGTCGAAAAAATCAGCTGAATAATGAGGATGTTTGTAAAGACAGAGAGGTCTCCGCCTTTACAAACAGATGCTGAACAGCTGACTGGAAAGGTTGGAATAATAACAGTCACTCATGGCAAGTGCCGTAGCTGGGTCAGGTTAATGAAAAAAGTTATTTTCGCTCTGGTAGTGTCCTTGGGGGTATCAGGTGTGGCATTTGCGAAAGGGGATGCAAATGCTGGAAAAGCCAAAGTGGCAAACTGTACCGCCTGCCATGGAGCAACAGGTGTAAGCCTGGCTCCCAATTTCCCCAATCTGGCAGGGCAAGGCGAACGCTATCTGGTTAAACAGATTTCAGACATTAAGGCCGGTAACCGCAGTGTTCCGGAAATGATGCCTTTCGTAGGGCAGCTGACAGAACAGGATATCGAAGATATCGCTGCTTTCTATGCCAGTCAGCCTGCGCCTGAGGGGGTAGCCGATCCTGAAATGGTGGGGCTGGGCGAACAGCTATACCGCTTTGGTGATCAGAAGAAAGGCATTCCTGCTTGCGCTGCCTGTCACTCTCCAACCGGTCAGGGTAACCCTTTGGCAGGCTTCCCGAAAATCAGTGGTCAGCACGCTCAGTACACGGCTAAGCAGTTGCGTGATTTCCGCGAGGGCGTTCGTATGAATGATGGCGACACCAAAGTGATGAGAAGCATCGCTGAAAAGCTGAGCAATAAGGAAGTGGACGCTCTGTCCAGTTATATCAGTGGTCTGCGATAACAGATAACACTATCGGCTGTTTAAGAAGAGCTGATAGTGCAGTGGTTTAGCCATAAGCGCAAAAAGCGGTTTGCAATGATGAGTTGCAAACCGTTTTTTATGACTGGAAGGAAGAGGGACATATTTTCTTCGTCTGAGCTTTTTACCATGAAAAATGCCAATCAATGGTACTCCTGTGCAAGCCTGCCCTGCGTATAACCGATTTACGAACCAACGAACGTATCAAATTCAGGCAGACGGGCCCCCGGACTTCTGTTAACTTGTCATCAGATAGATCATTATAAAAGGCTTGGAGTGTATTTAGATGCCAAAACAACTGAAATTTTTATGGTTGGCTCTGGTTTTGCCATTAATGGCGCAGGCTGCTGTAGAGGACAAATACAAGGAAGGTCAGGATTACCAGGTTCTGTCTAACCCGGTTCAGACTTCAGTGAAGAAAAGCCAGATCGAAGTGGCAGAAGTCTTCTGGTATGGCTGCCCGCATTGTTACACTCTGGAACCCATTGTTGCGCGTTGGAAGCCTTCTCTGGAAAAGGACACTCGTGTAGTTCGTACGCCTGGTTTCTTTGGTCCAAACATCTGGAAAGCCCATGCCCAGCTTTACTACACTCTGGAAACTATGATTCCTGAAGAGAAAAAACTGAACGAAATACACGAAAGTATTTTTGCTGAAATTCAGAATCGGAATAACCGTCTTGGCGACGTGAGAGCCATGGGGGACTTTCTTCAGAATCGCCACGGTATTGATCCCAAGCAATTTGCCAGCTTCTATAACTCCTTCGGAGTTCTGAACCTGATGAATCAGGGTGGTTCAAAAATCAAAGGTTATCAGTTAAACGGTGTTCCAGCTTTGGTAGTTGATGGCCGATATGTTATTGAACCCAGGGTGGGGTTGGAAAACATGCCTGTTATTGCTGATTTCCTGATCAAGAAAGTGCGTGATGAGCGTGCAGCCAAGGCAGAGCCTGAGGCTAAGCAAGCGTCACAGGCAAAAAGCTGAACATTATGACCCCTTCAACAAGATAGATGCTGGACTGAACAGCATCCGGAATTCAGGTTTCACTGATGCCGATTAGAGCTTTGAAGGGGGCCTTGTCTTCTCGTTTGAAGAGGGACAGAGCTCCGGGATCCGTTCACCGCAGTGAGCTGGTTTACAACCCCCGATCACAAAAGCCCGGGCACATTCGTCTGCTGAGCTTTAATATTCAGGTAGGCATCAATACTCAGCAATATGGTCATTATCTGACTCGCGGCTGGCAACACCTTTTACCTCATTCCAGGCGGGCAAGAACACTGGATCAGATTGCTGCTGCCCTCCCCGATTTTGATCTGGTCGCTCTTCAGGAAGCCGACGGTGGAAGCCTCAGAAGCGGTTTTATCAATCAAACCGAATACCTTGCCCTTAAATGCCAGTTTCCATATTGGTATCACCAGTTGAATCGAAATCTCGGCAAGCTGGCGCAGCACAGCAATGGATTCCTGAGTCGCTTCAAGCCCACTATTCTTGAAGATCACAAACTGCCCGGATTGATTCCGGGACGGGGAGCAATCGTTGCCCGGTTTGGAGATACCAGGAACCCTTTAGTCGTGGTGATGATGCATCTGGCTCTCAGCCAGAGGGCCAGAAATGGCCAACTTTCCTATATCAGAGACTTGGTCAGAACTTACAATCATGTGGTTCTGATGGGCGATATGAATACCCACGCTGAACAACTGCTCAATAACTCACCACTGAAAGACACTGACTTGCAGGCTGTTCATTCAGAACTAAATACTTTTCCCAGCTGGCGCCCCAGTCGCTCACTGGACCATATTCTGGTCAGCCCTTCCTTGATAGTCCATCAGTTCGGTGTCCTTAATCTGCCTATTTCAGATCATTTGCCCATCGCAGTGGAAGTGGAAGTACCAAAGAGTGTGATTTTGGAAACAACACTATGACCGCCAGGAAAATAGGCATATTGGGTTCTGCGTTTAACCCGCCAACATTGGGGCATCTGGATGTATTGGAACAGGCCCGGCAGCAGTTTGACCTGATATTGCTGGTGCCCAGCGCTGCCCATGCTTTTTCCAAGTCGATGCTACCGTTTCATCACCGGATGGCCATGTGCCAGCGGCTGATGAACTCAGTACAACTGCCCCAATGTCAGATAGAAGTTTCTGGGATTGAGCAGGAAATGCTGGCAGATAATCCCGAAAAGCCAGTCTATACCTTTGATTTGCTGGAACGTTTAGAGCAGAAGTACCCCGGGGATCAGCTCGGGTTTATCAGAGGACCCGATAATGCGGATCCCCGGAACTGGAAGCGCTTCTATCGATCTAAGGACATTGAACAGCGCTGGCAGGTCTTTACTGCCCGTGAACGTCAGAATATTCGCAGTACCCGGGTAAGGGAGTTATTGGTTTCGGGGAGTTCAGACGATAACAACCAAAAAGCCCTGGCTGCTTTGCTGCTGCCTTCGGTTCATGATTACATTCTTCAGCATCATTTATATCAATAAGGTGTGCTATGAAATTATCTGGTTTTGGAGTCGAAGACACTCATATTGAAAGCGAAGAACGAGTCTGGTCTGGATTTCTGAAGCTATGCCGATATAAAGTCAGACATGCCCTTTTCCGGGGAGGGTGGAGTAAAGCACTGGATCGGGAAGCGGTTTTGCGAGTGCCCTCTGTAGGTGTACTTCTTTATGACCCGGTTCTGGAAAAAGTGCTGCTGGTCGAGCAGTTTCGCATAGGCCCTCTGATGAGCGATGACGACCCCTGGTTGCTCGAAGTGGTTGCGGGCATATCTGAGCCGGGTGAATCCCTGGAATCGGTTGCTATTCGTGAAGTAAAAGAAGAAGCTGATTGTGAAGTGAAGCATCTTTTACCGGTTTCCAATTTTTACGTCAGCCCCGGTGCAACCAATGAACGTATGATGCTTTATTGCGGCATTGTCGATGCCTCATCGGCTGGCGGGGTTTACGGACTGGCGGAAGAAGGTGAAGATATCAGAGTGCATGTGTTAACAGCAGAACAAGCCTGGCAGATGGTTGTAGATGGTCGTATTTCCAACGCTCCGGCTGTCATTGCGCTGCAATGGTTAAGGTTGAACCATGGAGAACTTAAAGATTATGTTCAATGAAACCAGGCCCGGATTTTTAATACTGATGCTAACAGCAATGCTGGTTCTGACAGGGTGTCAGTCTGGCGGTTTTAATATCTCGGGTGGCCTGGGTGGTACAGCGGCTACTTCAGGTCTTTATCGGGAAGGGTTGCCAGGTACCGCTGACTGGGCCGTCCTTCCCTTTGTTAATCACAGTAAAGCGACCAGTATTACCACTCAGGTAGAAAGAATACTGATGGTTAATTTGCCTTCGCGGGGCATTGAGGAGGCCCGTTTGTACCCTGAGTCGGAAGTGACGACAGCCTCAAAATCTCTGCAAGCAGCTCATCGTTACCAGAATGGCATGCAGTGGGCCAAGCAGAATGACATCAGCTTCGCGCTCGCCGGTGAGATTTTCGAGTGGTATTACGATGACAGTGGCAGGCCCCATGTTTCCATGGGGTTGACGGTTATTGATATCCGCAGTGGTGAAGTGATCTGGGATGTAAACGGTGCCAGTGAAGGCCTGCAGGGCGATGATCTGTTTGATATCAGCCGGGGGCTGATTTCTGATTTGCTACAGTCATTACCTATCAACCGGCGGATTTAGGAGCGGCAGGATGCTATACGCACTCAAAGATGAAAAAGGTGAAATTCAGGCAGTTGCAGACAAGCAACTTACAGAAGACTGGGAGCTCGTCAATCTGGAAGACGAAGCCGTACATACCTTCCTGCAACAAAACCCAACCCTTGGTGGCAAGGTTATGCAGGCGGCGGATGCCGATTTTATTCGCGTGCTTGAAGACCTGATCGACCTGCTCATTGATAAGCAGATCATTCAGTTTACCGAGTTGCCAGATCCAGTACAGAATAAACTGCTGAACCGTCGCCGATATCGTGAGGAGTTACGTGTTCAGGATGACACGACTCATCTGATTGATGGCGGTGATGAGATTTTCTAGTTTCATTACCGCGTATCGGAAATCTGGCCACGTATCGTTTTGCGAGCACTTCCGGTTGGCCAATCTTTTGCCCATTCTTCCTGATGCTCAATCGATTGGTTGGGAATAATCAGACTTTTATCTTCCACCCTCATAGGGAACAGTTTTCCATCGAGGTGATCCAGTTCATGCTGCATGACCCGGGCTGTAAAACCTGACAGGTCTCTTTGCTGGCGCTCTCCCTGTTCGTTATAGCCAACCACTGTGATGCTCTCAGGACGCTCAATCCATGCCCTCATGCCCGGAACCGAAAGGCAGCCTTCCCAGGTCCAGCAAGTGTTGCTGCTGAAGTTGATGATTTGTGGATTGATCCAGAATGCAAAAGGGATGTCTGGAGCCTGAGGATATCTGGATCGGTTGATTTCTGAAATACCGAGACTGAAAACACGGGCGGGCCAACCTATTTGGGGAGCCGCAAGCCCTACTCCCAGGGTACACAATTGCTTTTGCTTGAGGATCTCAAGGTTGTGCTGGAAGTCATCTGAAGTTATTTCTCCGACAGCGACCTGAGGTTGTTCCTGAAACAACAGAGGGTGGCCCATGAGTAATACCTCAGGCTCTTGATTCAGTCTCATAACAAATAGATTCCAGAATAAAATACGCTCTTTGGTTTATAGCCTAATATTGTTGCAGCAAGAGAGCCTGAGGAGTAGTGCTTCTATGACAAGAATCTGTTTACGCTACAAATATTCAATCTCCCTGAATTCATGTAATGGCGTACCCTGACGACGATTTATGCAACATTTGTACATTGGTGTGGATGTGGGTTCGGGCAGTGTGCGGGCGGGATTGTTCAACGCGAAGGGAGAGAAAATCGCCCTGGCTGCCAGCCCAATCAAGCAGTTTCGTCCTGCTACGGACTTTGTTGAACAATCGTCGTCTGATATCTGGAAGCAGGTATGTAACGTTGTAAAAGATGTAGTGACTGATTCAGCAATCAAGCCGGAGCAGGTAAAGGGAATCGGATTTGACGCAACTTGCTCTCTGGTTGCTGTGGACGCGGATGATTGCCCTGTAACCGTCTCGCCGACGGAACTGGATGATCAGAATATCATCATGTGGATGGATCACCGGGCGTTGGCAGAGACTGCCGAAATGAATGCCACACGAAGTGAGGTCCTGAAGTTTGTGGGTGGTGAAGTCAGTCCTGAAATGGAACTGCCTAAACTGAAATGGTTGAAACGCCACCTACCAAAGCACTATGAACGCACTGCGCGTTTTTTCGACCTGTCGGATTATCTGGTTTATCGCTCCACTGGCAGGGATGTTCGGAGCACTTGTACCAAAGTTTGCAAATGGACTTATCTTGCCCACGACAAACGTTGGGATACCTCTTTGTTCCGGCAGCTGGATTTGGAAGACCTGATTGTTGGTGAAAAAATCGGTCAGGCCATCGTTGACCCGGGCACGCCTGCCGGACAGTTGACGGATGCCGCAGCAATAGCGTTGGGGCTGACCACCAGTACTATTGTTTCTGTGGGCATGATCGATGCCCATGCAGGAGGCGTTGGCATTATTGGCGACCAGCCGGAATCAACCCTCGCCATTATTGGTGGAACCTCTTCCTGTCATATGGCCGTCAGCACAACACCGGTTTTTGTTGATGGTGTCTGGGGGCCATACTGGGGTGCTATGGTTCCGGGCATGTGGCTGAGTGAAGGAGGACAGTCATCTGTCGGCTCTCTGATCGACCACGTTATTCGCGACCATGTTTTTTATCCGGAACTCATGAAACTGGCCGGACGGCAGGAGCGCAGTGAGTATGAAATTCTGAATGAAGAGGTTGCCCGGCTTGAGACTGAAAACCCCTATTTTACTGCTCACTTTCATTTGCTGGGCTATCATCATGGCAATCGTTCACCCCGGGCTAACCCTTATTTAAAGGGCATGGTTTCAGGCTTATCACTGAATGAGAGCCTGACCGAGCTGGCCAAAATTTATATGGCTGCTATTCAGTCAGTGTCCTATGGTACACGTCACATCATCGAAACGATGAACCTCGCTGGTCATCAAATAAATCGCATTCATATGTGCGGCGGAGGTACGAAAAATCCTCTGTGGCTTCGTGAACACGCTAATGCAACAGGTTGTGAAATCGTCCTCAGTAAAGAGGACGAAGCAGTCGTCCTTGGCTCTGCCATGCTGGCGGCAACGGCCTGTGGTGATTATGACGAGTTAAAGGACGCCATGTCTGCTATGTCATCCACAGGCAACGTCATCAAACCTCAAACATCAACCCGGGCTTTTCATGATGCCAAGTACAAGGTCTTTCACGAAATGCACGAAGACCAGATGAAGTACAAAGCCATGATGTGTGGATTTTAGTCAGATGAACACAAAATAACCTGAGCTTTTGGAACTCATAGCCTGATGGAGGCATATTGTGACTGCTATAACTCTGACCCTGCCCGAGAAAAAAGAACCTGGTTCTCTGGAAAATAAAGAAGTCTTCGTTATTGCCAATGGCGACTTGCGGGATACTGCTAACCGGACATGCTGGGGAGTTCAGCAATCTTTTGAGAAAAAACTGGAAGCCGTCTTAAAAGAGAAGTTTGATTTCAGAGTCCGACGTGCTCATCCCGTAAAGGACGCGCAGGGACATGGTTTTATCAGCAACCAGCGTGAAGGCTCTGATGTACTGGCCTCTCTTGACCCTGAGGCTCCGATTATTATGCTGATGACCGCATGGCAATATTCTCACCATGTGGCACCATCTCTGGTGCATCATGAAGGCCCCATCCTGCTGCTGGCTAACTTCGATGGAACATGGCCCGGTCTGGTGGGGGCTCTGTGCATGGCTGGCACCCTGACCAGCCTGGGTAGAGATTACAGCCGCCTCTGGTCCGAAAACTTTGACGATGATTTCTTCTACATGAGCCTGCAATCGTGGCTGGAAAGCGGACAGATTGAACACGATACCTCTTATTTGAAAGAAATCACCAAAGAACACCCAATGACTAACACAGAGGCAGGTAAAATAGGTCAGCGGGTAGGGGAATTCATTCTCAAAAACAAGGAGATTATGGGGCTCTACGACATGTTCTGCATGGGCATGATGAACGGCATATTTCCTCAGGAATCCCTGGTCAGGATTGGTATGCCCATTGAGGCATTATCCCAGTCTGCCCTTTTACATGACATGAACCTTGTTTCCGAAGAGCAGCGCGAAGAATGTTTGCAGTGGTATATCGATCGCGGCATGGACTTCAGATTTGGTACCGATGCAGCCACAGAACTGACTCGTGAGCAGGTAAAAGAGCAGTGCGCCATGATGATCGCCATGGCTCGCGCCACCAAACGCTTTGGCCTGACAAGCGTGGGTGTTCAGTATCAACAAGGCCTGAAAGACAGTTGTGCTGCCTCGGACTTTGCGGAAGGTGCCATCGGCTCAACCGCCCGCTTCCCTATAAAAGACGAAAATGGCGAAGTGATTTCCGAAGGCAAGCCCATTCCATGCATTAACGAAGTTGACATGGGGACCGCCATACCACAAACCATGATGTTCCGTCTGCTCGACAGTCTGGGTCTGCCATCGGAGACAACCCTGCACGATATTCGCTGGGGCAGTGAGTTTGAAGGCACGTTCTACTGGGATTTCGAAATTTCCGGTTCTATACCTTTTGAACACATCAATGGTGGTATTGCTGGTGCTGTCGGTCACCGTCAGCCTGCCATGTATTTCCCGTTAGGCGGTTCTACTGTGAGCGGCCAGAGTAAAGCAGGCAGGTTTATATGGGCTCGTGCACATTATGAAGGTACGGAAGTTCATATGCATATCGGCACCGGCACTGCCTTCGAACTGCCTCAGGAAGAGTTCCAGCGGCGTCTTCATGCAACCTGTAAAGAGTGGCCTTTGATGAACTGTGTACTGGACGGTGTAGGCCGCGATGACCTGATGGCGGGTCACCAGAGCAATCACATCTCTATTGCCTATGTACCGCAAGAAAACCTGAAAGAAGTGGTTCAGGCATTTGCCACACAGGCCCTGACACAAAACATACGTGTTCATTTAGCTGGCGATATTGCCGTCTAAAACCTTCACGGACATTGCCACGTCTCTCATTTCTAATGCAGTGCTCCTTAATGAGATAGCCCTTGAATAACAGCTCTATCTGTGGATAACCTGTTAAAAGTATTGGAAAAAGCTGTCATTCATGTGTGCATAAACAGGAAGGAGACGTTATGAAGCTGGAAAAGTGTCCCTGTTGTCTGGGTGAAGCCGAATTGGCAAGGATGATGGTTGGGGACACTGAAATGTGGCAGGTGACCTGTTCAAGCTGCGGGTTATCCACAGAACTTGATGATGATCAGACTTTTTCGGCAGAACGATGGAATCTGCGTCTGGAACGCTCAAAGCTCAAAATGTGGGTAACCCTGCTGGCTTCCCTTCTGCCCTTTCTGGTTGTGACCGCGTTTCTTGGCGGTAGTTTTATGGGGCTCAGGCTTTAGCTAAATCGCCGTAAACCCTCGTCCAATCGTCGGGGCAAGGGTCTGGCTTCCATGCCCTGTGGAACAAAACATGGGAACCAAGACAATATCTCAAGTTATAGAGATTGATGCATGCATTTCCATCCTTATAGAGTGTCATGCACTAAGCGATGGTTACTGCTTCAGGCAGCTGATAATGTTATCCGTCAAACTGCCCATGAACTCTATATAACCATCAGGGCCTACAGCTGCATCTGTTGCCAGAGGGTCGAGCACAGCAACATGGGCATCAGTACCATCAATGATCCGGTCAATATAAGCAGGCTGGAACTGTGGTTCACGGAAAACGCAGCTATTGCCGGCTTTTTTCAGCTTTTCTTGCAATTGAGTAAGATGTTTCGCACCCGGCTGCTGTTCCGGGTTAGCAGTGAAATGATCGACAATATTCAACTCGTAATGCCTTTGCAGGTAACCATAAGCATCATGGAAAACGAACATGGGTTGATTGTGGTAGACAGCAAGTTTGCTGATGTTGTGCTTGTCAGCTGCCTGAACCGCTTTTTTGAATACATGGTAATTATCCGTGTATTGTTTTTTATGCTCAGGATCCAGCTCGCTCAGCTTCTCTGATATGGTTTCGGCTATGGCTATGGCGTTATTCGGGCTCAGCCAGATGTGAACGTCGTATTCGCCATGATGATGATGGTCGCTTTCTTCGGCATGATGATGGATCTCTTCTTCTCCTTCATTCATCTTCAGA
This sequence comes from Endozoicomonas sp. ONNA1, assembly GCF_024606325.1. Lineage (NCBI taxonomy): Bacteria > Pseudomonadati > Pseudomonadota > Gammaproteobacteria > Oceanospirillales > Endozoicomonadaceae > Endozoicomonas > Endozoicomonas sp. ONNA1. The sequence goes on along the minus strand of NZ_JAHHPN010000711.1, from coordinate 816 downwards.
AGCTCCAGATTGCTTTCCTGCATCAAGGGCACGGAGGCCGCTTTTGTTGAACCTGACAGGGTTTTATCCAGAAAGACTTCCATATCGGGTCCGACCCAGAACATAACATCGGCTTCATAAAGCTTTCTGGCGTCTGAAGGCTTCAGGCTATGACTATGGGGAGAGGCTCCCGGAGGAAGCAGCACTTCAGCCGAAGTGACACCTTCGGTGATAGCAGCAGCAATCAGCTGAACGGGCTTAATGGAGGTTAGCACTTTGGGGGGTTCTTGACTCTGGGTCGGCAGTGATAGAGAGAGTAAAAGGCCTGACAGCCAGAATAGTATCTTTGGTTTTCTCGAAAAAATCATAAAGGGCAACTGTGTCAGTCTGTAAGTGAAACGTTATATTATAACTATTGCTAAGAGTGAATGCCCATGTTTTTGCAACGAATTGGTTTGCAGCTCTGATAAAAATCGTGATCGTCCTCTAAATACCGGGCTTCTTCGTTGAAACTATAATGACAACTGAGTGCTATTACCGGACTCTGGACCCATAGAGGGAAATAAAAGAAATGGACGGAAATGATAAAATAAACGGAGCCACTACCCATTCCAGTTATTATCGAGACTTCTGGAACGGGCTGACAAAAATGGCAGGGCGATACAAGCGGTACTTGGTTAAGCCTGCCGCACCGGAAGAGGTCGCTGGTGTTCAATCGTCTTATCCTGTGACTGTTCGTGCTGATAAAAGATCCCAGAGGCAGGTGTGTCCTGAACCCAATGATACCGCTACTAAAAATCTAACATAATCTGTAATTATGTAGACTTATCTACGCCG
>NZ_JAHHPN010000710.1:0-2582 GCF_024606325.1 Endozoicomonas sp. ONNA1 | reverse complement strand
ACCAATTTATTGCAACCGCAGTAGGACAGCCTTAAGTCCGACAGGCTGCTAGCGCAGCATTTTAGCGTTTATTTCACCCGCAATGATTTCAGCCTGAGGCCCGAGAATCACCTGCAGGTTATTTTCGCCAAGCTTCACCACCCCTTTGGCACCCAAGGCTTTCAGACCGGCTTCATTGATCAGGTCACGGTTGGCCAGAGTCAGGCGCAGACGGGTGATACAGGCTTCAACAGAGGTCAGATTGTCCTCTCCACCCAGTAGTTCAATATAACGCAGAGCACGCTCTGAGCCACTGACTGCTCCAGAAGATGTTACTGCCTCCGGCTCCTCATCTTCACGGCCCGGGGTCTTAAGGTTGAAAGCCCTGATGGCGAAGTAGAACACACAGAAGTAGATAACAGAGAAGGCCAGACCAATGAACACCAGTGTCACAGGCTTGGTAGCCAGCCCCCAGTTCAGAGCCATATCCAGCGCACCTGCAGAGAAGCCAAAGCCATGCAGAACACCAAACATGTTGGTGACCACCAGAGACAGTCCGGTCAGCACTGCGTGAACAGCGTAGAGGCCTGGCGCCAGGAATACGAACATGAACTCCAGAGGCTCAGTGACACCGGTCAGAAAGGCAGTTGCACCGACAGACAGCAGAACACCACCCACACGGGCACGATTTTCTCTAGGTGCCGCCAGATACATAGCCAGCGCAGCAGCAGGCAAACCGAACATCATGACCGGATAGAAGCCCGCCATGAAAGTACCGGCAGTGGGGTCACCGGCAAAGAAACGAGGCAAATCACCCGTTACTACCTCACCGGCAGCATTGGTGAATTCACCGAAGCCAAACCAGAAAACAGAGTTCACAACATGGTGCAGACCTACCGGAATCAGGCCACGGTTCAGCACCCCGTAAGCAAACTGCCCAATAGGCCCAGACTCAGAAATTCCATTAGCAAATGCATCAATGGCAGACTGGATGACTGGCCATACATAACCTGCTACTACAGAGACAGCCAGGGCAATCAGACCGGTCATGATCGGAACCAGACGTTTGCCGCCGAAGAACGCCAGGTAAGGTGGCAGAGCTACCGCATGAAAACGATTGTAACTGTGACCGGCAATGATACCGGCGATAATGCCGCCAAAGAATGACATATCAATGTCAGCATTGATGGTCTTGGCCCCGGCAGTCAGTACAAAATAACCCACTGCACCCGCCAGCACCGCAGCACCGGCATCGTCCTTTGACAGTCCGGCAGCAATACCCATCGCAAACAGCAAAGGCAGGTTACTGAAGATCGCGTTACCCGCTTCTGCGACAAAGGCAATATCCAGCAGGTCAGGCTGCCCCAGACGCAGCAGAATTGCCGCAATAGGCAGAGTGGCGATGGGCAGCATTAATGCCTTACCCAATCTCTGCATATAGCCAAGAATGTTCAAAATAGTTACCCCTTAGATTTTAACGTCACTGCACAAACCTTTATCAAAACCCCGTGGAACTCAAAAAGACAGACTCTTGATGGGCAGCGTATGGTTTGGGACGAAATGTAACCGGTCACAATGCACCAGTTCAACTGTGTTGTGAAGGTTTCGTAAGGAGATTAACCCGTTATTGACCCAGAGCAAAAAAGCAAACGGAACATTTGGTGTCAGTAGTCACATATGACACACCACTTCAGAGAGCACCTCAATGAGGTGCTTAAGCGATGGGAGCCAGGTGTCTGTTCATTGACTGGAATGAAACAGAGGTAAAGCTCAGTACTCGGACTTTGTCACTATTGGGCTCCTGTTGTAGAACCTTAGGTAGGCCACGATGTTACTGAGCAGGAACAGCACTTCCATGACGACGGCCATCGGGGAAAGGACAAGAACGTTGTGGCTCAACCAAACTACCGCCCCCACCATCATGATCAGTCTCATCTCACGATCGTCTTTACTGAATGCGCCTATCGTTTGCAGGCAGGAGCCGACGAACGCCACGAGACTGATGAAAGACTCGTAGGTAACAAAGAGTGTCACAACATTGATAATCAAAAACAGGTTTCTTACCCCGGGCCGAGACGTAAAGCAACTGGTCAGATAGCGTATTGACGCAATCGTCATAACCACGGCCGCTGTGAAAGCATTGAGTAAGTAAAAGTGCGTCGCAATCAACGCTCCCGCAATAAACAGGCACAACACCACCTGTTTGCGTATTTTGAACTGAAAAGACAACAGGTCAAACACAATAGCGATGGATACCAAGATCTGTGAAAGCGTGTAATTATCCATGTTTACAACCCTTGTTCACTCTGGCTCACGCAAGGGTAATTGCCTCCAATGCGATTGATGTCCGTAAATATTCTGTATTCGCCGGATTGTTTTATGCGAGCCAATTGGCTTTCCATTATTTCATACATCAGCAATTTGCTCTTTTTTTGTTATGCCTCATGCTTATTTTATTGCGAGATGTAACAAACTAAAATAATTCAAAACATTAAATTATCCAATATAATCATTCACTGCACGTAATGACCTCCTCATCCAACCGCTAATACCGCTACTAAAAATCTAACATAATCTGTAATTATGTAGACTTATCTACGCCG
>NZ_JAHHPN010000709.1:0-1676 GCF_024606325.1 Endozoicomonas sp. ONNA1 | reverse complement strand
TGGCAAGATCAACTCTGCTGCCTTCAGTGCCGATGGCCAGTATCTGGTGAGCGTCTGTGATAGTAAAACGGTGATAATCTTTGGTCGGGAGACCGATGGTTCATGGCAGGCAAAAGGCACTATCTCCCATGATGGTCGTGTAATATCGTTCATGATCAGTAACGATGGCGACTATGTAGTGACCGCCAGTGTAGATGGCAAGGCGAGAATCTATGGCAAGAAGGACGAACGATCATGGGAAGAAAAAACCACTATTACCCATGATAAAACTGTTATATCAGCTACCTTCAGCGCCAATAGCCGCTACGTAGTGACCGTCAGTGACGATGGCAAGGCGAAAATCTACGCCCTGGAAGACGATGGGTCATGGGCAGAAAAAGCCATCATTTGCCACGATCTTTCAGTAAGATCAGCCACTTTCAGCGCTGATAGTCGCTATCTGGTGACTGCCAGTTCAGATAGCAAAGCGAAAATCTATGGCAAGAAGGACGATGGGTCATGGATACAAAAAGCCATCATTTACCACGATCATCCACTCATATCAGCCATCTTCAGCGCTGATAGCCGCCATATGATCATCGAATGTGAAGATAATAAGGTGAAAATCTATGCCCTGGAGCTCGATGGGTCATGGGTAGAAAAAGCCATCTTTTCGAATCGTCTCTTCTCTGCCACATTCAGCGCCGATAGCCGCCACATAGTAACCTCCGGTCGAGATGACAGGGCGATAATCTATGGTCTGGAAGACGGATCATGGAAAAAAAAAGCCGCCATTTCTCATAACGGTTGGGTCTATTCAGCCACTTTCAGCCCCGATAGCCGCTGTGTGATCACCTACGGTGAAGATAATAAGGCGAAAATCCTTGGCCTGAACGATCATGGATCATGGGAAGAAAGAGCTACCATTTCCAATCATATGACAATCACATCAGCAACCTTTAGCGCCGACAGCCGCCATGTGATGATCCTCAGTGAAGACAGGAAGGTAACAATCTATGGCCGTAAGGTTAATGGATCCTGGGAAGAAAAAACCACCGTTTTCAATAATATGTATATTAGATCAGCATCCTTCAGCGCCGACGGCAGCCATTTGATCACAGCCAATAAAGATAGTGCGTCGGAATTTATTTATGACCAGTTAAGACATACATTATTTAATTTATTGCTGCCGGTAAATTATCATCTTGCTATTGTTTACGGTCGGGTAAGCGACGGATCATGGCAAAAAAAAGTCACCATTTACCATGATAGTGAGATCAAGTCAGCCACCTTCAGCACCGATGGCCATGTGTTGACGATTCATGAAGATGAGTCGGCGAAAATCACTGAACTAAGGATGGATGAGTGACTGATTGCTTTCAATCGGCAAATGGTTTTTGGTGGGTTTCAGGTTCTGACCCGAAGTGAGGATCATGCAATCAATAGCCCTGAGAGCCATTCTGAAAGACAGAAACCTGATTTCTACTTATTGATCATTTTCCCGAATCAAAGTCCTGTTTTCCTGTTAGCTTCACTAACATCAATGTTATGAACTTCCATGCTAAAACCGACTCTAAGCCGCAGAATCAATTTTGAATATCCTTGCCAACCAGAGAAAAGAACAACTTTTAAGAAACGAACGATGGACTGCATAAATAACCATTCTTGCCTTGGTGAGCCACTCTCATCAACACCCG
>NZ_JAHHPN010000708.1:0-1444 GCF_024606325.1 Endozoicomonas sp. ONNA1 | reverse complement strand
TGACTCCTGAACCAATCGACGAAATCACTCAAGTATTTTATTCGTTCTTTCAGGTATTTACTCTTCTTCTCTTGTCCTTTGTTAATTTCTTTTTCTTCTTGTCCCTTTGCTGCCTTGTCATGTTGGCCTCCATCAGACTGTTGATTATCATCGGTGACAATACCTGGCTCAAGCATTGCCAAAACAGTCCGTGATTGTTCCAGCAGGCCGGCAAATCCTGTACCGAGGGTGACCATTATGACTTGGTATTCATTTGCATCAGGAAAAGTTTTTTGTAATTGTTGCTCTATGTAAGTTGAAAGGGTTATAAGCAATTCTTTAAATAATTCAGGGTTTTCATTTCCCGGGTTGTCTTTTGCATCATTTAACACCTCTTCGAATATTGCAAATAATTTCTGTTCTTTGCCTTCTCTGTTTGTAGAGTTAGTAACGGTATCATCCCAGTTTGATTTGCTAAAGTAACTCGAGATGTTGTTAACGTGTCCTTTTGCGGATTTTATAAAGAAAGCATCAAGAATCATGGATATGGCATTAATGAGATTCACGAACTGATTGTTTGAGGCAACTAATTCTGGATTTTTTTCACCATATTCTTTTATTAGCACTAACATTCGCTCATCTGTTTTTATATACCGCTGATAAAACGGTATTCTGTCCATATGAACGTTATAATTTAGCAGGGTGGTAGCGGCTTTTATCATTGGATCGATTGGGGTCTCGTATTTTTCAGCTTTTGAGGGGTTATCCAATTGTTGCATTTGCCTAAGGTGTATTTCTCTCATAAATTTCATGCCAGAGATCACTGAAGCAGACTCTTTAACATTTGCTTTTAAAACTTCGTGATCTTTTATGGGTTCCTTTTTACCAAGAAGTTCACCTTTGTTGCAATGAAGTCTCCCGCTACAAGACGAGCTAATGGCTTCAAGCAGGAATGAGTTAAAAAAGAAATGAGCCGCTTCAGGGTTGGTTCCATTTGAATGGATGGCTGCATAGTAACTTGCCATAAACGTCACGAGGTTCAGTTTTTCGTATGGATCGTTGATATCGACAGGTGACTCGGCACCGTGGAAAGAATATAGAATTGCCATCAAATCATTCTGGTTTTCATCAACCGTAAGGTGGAGTGTTTTTATCAATTGCTGAATCATGTCTGCAATGGTCAGGCTCTCTTTGGGAGGGATTTCCGGAAAGTAACTCAATATAGTTCTTATGGAGTCTTCATCAAGGCCTGTATTCATCCCTTGGAGAATGTTACTAATACTGGTATGGCTCACTGATGGGAGCGGAATTTGCACTACAGGCTGCAGTTGCTGTGCAGCAGCTCCCTCCGATTCTTCTGAATCCTCATCCATTTTTTCGCCTTGCTCATTTTCGTAGTTCATGGCAAAGATAAGATGGGTCGTATTCGGGTTGAGAGCAAAAGGAGAGATTCTCCCAACATAAG
>NZ_JAHHPN010000707.1:0-1222 GCF_024606325.1 Endozoicomonas sp. ONNA1 | reverse complement strand
TCGATCTTATAAATTCTCAGACGTTGGTCATCCCCCCCTGTTGCCAGCCATTTGCCGTTGTGGCTGTACTTAACGCTTCGGATATTGGCTTTCGAATCGGCCAGGATGTACTGGGGCTTAAATGAATTCCTGACTTCATAAATTCTGACCTTATCATCAAACCCCCCGGCTGCCAGCTGAGTGTCGTCGTGGTTGTAGTCGATACACAGAATTGAGCTTTTTGCATCCTGCAGGACGTGCAGAGGGGAGGTCGGATTCGTCCCGTTATAAATCCAAACCTTATCATCATTCCCACCGACCGCTATCTGGGTGCTGTTGTGGTTGTAGACAACGACCCATATATGGCCTTTTGGATCGGACAGAGTTTGCAGGGGCGAAGTCGGGATTTTCCCGTTATAAATCCTGACCTTCGCATCATTCCCCACGGTGGCCAGCCTGGTGCCGTCATGGTTGTAGTCGAGGCTCCGTACCTCGTATGGCAGGGCCAGGGTGTACAGGGGAGTGGTCGGATTCGTCCCGTTATAAGTTCTGACTTTTCTATCACGTCCCCCGGTCGCCAGCTGGGTGTCATTGTGATTGTACCTAACGATCCACACCCAGCTTTTACTATCGTGCATAACGTGCTCCAGAGCGTAACCATTCAGCACGTTGTAAAACCAGACCTTTCCTTCATCTCCCCCGACAGCCAACCGGCTGCCATCGTGATTGTAGTCAAGGGTCCTTACAAAGTCTTTCGGTTCGTTCAGGGAGTATAAGAGTTCGAGATCCCCCGAAGCATCTATGCCAAAGATTTGTACAGCCCCTGAATATGGACACTTGCTATCGTATACGTATGAGCCGGAACTTATTGCCACCGCTATGTGCTCATCGTTCCTGTTCCATGAAATACTATAAACCCTATGAGGCGGACAATGTCTTGTCAGACTAATGCCCGCAGGTGTTGGAGCAGTAAGTGTCGGCAACCTGTTTGGATCTATTTCAATGTCATGGATCAATTGAAGAGGTGTTCTTATGCCGCAGTCAAATGCCCCTCGTGTGCAATCAATTCCGTCCGGTAATCTTGGTGGCTCGAAGAAAGCTTTTGGAAAAGGTAAGTAGCCATAACGCCCGTTCCAGACATTACGATTGAAAGAGGTGGCGTTTGCGGCACCACCGGGGTCTGCAAACTCATTCAGGACGGTGGGGAACTGGTTATTTGCCTGTTTGGTACCATTTATTCGGA
>NZ_JAHHPN010000706.1:0-1236 GCF_024606325.1 Endozoicomonas sp. ONNA1 | reverse complement strand
TCATTTAAGTACGATCGTACTGCTCTGGCGATTTCCAAAGAGGGGGTGGAGCTGGGGCAACTGGATCGGCTGACGGAGCTGCAACAGACTTTTTTTGTCATGCCTTTCATGCACAGTGAATCGCTTGAGGATCAGGATCAATGTGTGAGGCTGTTTGAAAGCATAGTTGGCGGGGCTGGAGACAGCTACCAACAATACCTTGCAGGTTCACTGGATTTTGCGGTCAAACATCGTGATATTATTGCCAGGTTCGGACGCTTTCCCCATCGCAATAGCCTTCTTGAACGAGAAAGTACCGATGAAGAATTGAGCTTTCTTCAGCAGCCTGGATCATCCTTCTGAGTTTTTATCATCACGTTGGTTGCAAAAATGGGAATAACGTATCGGCTGCTGTAAGATGGCGGGGCAAACAACAATAATAATACCCAAAGGATACTTATGAAAAAGTTGTTTATTGTCGTATTTGGGATGGCGCTCTGGCAATCAGCACACGCTCTTTCCATGAAGGGCGTCGAGATTCCTGATGTTGTGAAGGTGCCGGACGGCACTGTTTTACAACTTCAGGGTGCAGCAGTACGAACATGGTATTTGGTGGTAGACGGATACATTGGTGCACTCTACCTTGAAAACCCCTCCTCTGACGTTTACCACATACTCTCTGAAGAGAGTTATCAGAGAATGAGCTTCACTATTCTGTTATCGAAAATGAGCGCAAGACGAATGGCCAATGCGTTCTATGAAGCGATTCAGATCAATACTTCCGAAGAAGAGCAAAAGGATCTGGAAAAAGGTATTGCTCAGTTTATGGGTATGATTGATGGCACTCTGAAGAAAGGAGAGTCCGGAACCTTTGAATATATTCCCGGCAAGGGAGCGAGAGTCATTATCGCAGGAGAGGAGAAGGGGATTATACCTGGCAAGAAACTATTCAACGCAATACTAAAGGTATGGATTGGTGAAACTCCGCCCAACCAGAAGTTCAAAGAAGGCATTTTGGGTTTGAATACTGAAAGATAGTGCTTTCTACATTGGGGGGCTTTCGGATTTGCTTTGGGCAAGTGTTTGAAGGCTTCAGATGAATTGTCAATATCGATAGTTAATTTATGACTTGAATTCAGGCAATGTTTTTCTCTTCTCAGCCGATGCATGGATAGAGGTGCCGTCGATCAGCCAAGAGGAGAAATGTGATGAGCAAGTCCATAGAAAAAGCCGTTCTCACCATGACTGAATCGACTC
>NZ_JAHHPN010000705.1:0-1066 GCF_024606325.1 Endozoicomonas sp. ONNA1 | reverse complement strand
CTTGTCTGGCCATAGATTTTCACACTGCCATCCTGGCTGGCAATCAACACGTGGCGGCTATCGGCGCTGAAGATGGCCGAGTTGATATGATGCTTGAAGTGAATGACGATTTTTTGTAACCATGATCCATCGGACTCCTTGCCGTAGATTTTCGCCCTGTGATCCGTGTTCGCAGTCAATACATGGCGGCCATCGGGGCTTAGACTCGCTGAAATGACATTGTTAAAATCGGGGATGGTACCTTTTTTTTCCCGTGATCCATCGATCTTGTAGCTATAGATTATCCCCTTGTTATCCGACCTGGCGATGATCAAATGATAGCCATCGGTGCTGAGGGTGTTTGGTTGGACAAATGTACCTTGTGAAAAGGTGGCTGTTAATTCCCAGGATTCATCGGCCTTCCGGGTATGGATTTGCACAGAGTCATTTGCACCTTTGACCACCAGATGGCGGCCATCGGCGCTAAAGATGGCTGATATGATCGATAACTCATGGGTAATACTGGCTTTAAATTGCCATGATCCATCGCACCCTAAGCCAAATATTTTCGCAGTGTCATCGATGCTGGCGGTCACCACATAAAGGCTATCGGCGCTGAAGGCGGCTGAACGGACGTAATGTTTATGGGCAATAATCGCTTTTAATCCCCATGATCCATCCATCTCATGGCCGTAGATGTTCGCATTGTCGCTTTCACTGACGGTCACCAGATGGCGGCCATCGGGACTGAGGGTGGCTGAGGTGTTAATTGTATTTTCGTGAATGATGGATTTTGAAACTAAATTAAACTTTTCACAATCAGACATTAGCTTAGCCTTGTTGAAATACAACAGAGCAGGTGAATAAATACTCTTCTGACGGCGATCTTTGAGTGAGTCGACGAGTGCCTTGTCATTCGTAAATGACTGCAACCAATCACGGAGTTGATTCTCATTTTTTGTCGTAATGGCTGCTCTTAGTTGATGCTGATGATAAGAAGGAAATTGGCGATACCATGCTTTTGCCAGAGCGTTATCTTCTTTGACAGCATCGTGAAGGTGGGTGCATACCTGTTGTAAACGGTGAA
>NZ_JAHHPN010000704.1:0-5541 GCF_024606325.1 Endozoicomonas sp. ONNA1 | reverse complement strand
TTTATCCTCAATTTCTTGCAATCCTCGCTACGGACGCTTAAGTCCGACAGGCTGCAAGGTCATAATCCAGGAAAAGAATTTTGCCTTTCAGGCTTTTTAGCCCGTTACAAGGAAAAATAAATATGAAAGGATAATACTATCAAATCGCCATAAGCGAAAAAACGCAGTCTGCATCACCTTATCGGGATGTTTGCTGTCATTCCCAATGAAAACAAGCCTTAAGCGGAAAATGCAACCAGCTCTGTATCACAAAGTCAGCGCGTTTTCTTGATAAAAAGGACACACCCATGGATCACCAGATTCCAGTTATGCAGCGTCTGTCACCCGTTCGCAACTCTACCCGGGCTCAGGATGCTAATGCCCTGGCCACTGAGCAGCTTCAACACTTTGGCATTCAGCCAGACACGCCCTTTGGTCAATCATTACTCAGCGCCGCCAGCAGCCTTTATCAGGCGGGCTCCGATATCAGTCAGTTCGAGAGCCTTTGTCAGACCATAGCCTCACTGCCCGAATCAGACAAAATCAGTCACTTCAATGCCAAAAAATTTCTCTGTTTCCAGCTGGCCAAGCTGATCGACATGCTGCAACCCAGTATGAAGCAGGATTATCACGCCCTGGAAATGGATGTCAGCAGTCGTGTTGTGAAAGGCGATTACCCTCTGTTTGCCAATGTTGGTGCACTCTTCTCGGCCACTCCCGCCGTCGTGAAGACCGCTACTTATCTTTATGCCTGCACTGAATGGGTAGAAGATGCCTTCCACGGCAAGGAAAGCAGCCACCCAATCTACAGTCGCCTGCTCAACCCTACTTCCATCTCACTGGCCAATACCCTGACCGCCCTGGAAGCTGGAGAAAATGCCGGTGAATACATGACCTGGAATTTCAACAGCGGTATGGCCGCCATTGATGCCCTGCTGGCCAACCAGCTCAGGCATGGCGATATTCTGCTCAGTTCCCGTAATGTTTATGGCGGTACTTTCCAGCTGATGCAGGATTTCTATGCCCGCCCTGACCGTATGGCCGTTAAACTCGAATGGTTTGATGGGTCCTCTGGTGAAGCATTCAGTGAGAAGCTCAGGCAGGTCGAAGAGAAATACAAGTCAGCCCTGGAAGATGGCAAAAAAATCCTGGTTTATCTGGAATCTCCCTGTAATCCACATGGCAATGTGATTGATGTTGCCAGTATCTGTAAACAGAGCCACGAAAAAGGTTATCTGGTGGCTCTTGATTCAACCCTGGCCACGCCCTTCCTTCATCGCCCACTGCGCAATAGGGACAAGAGCAAAAGACCCGACTGGGTCATCCACAGTTACACCAAAGACATCTCCGGCTCCGGCAGCGCCACTGCGGGTGGTATCATTGGCGAAAACCGTCGTATGTTTCTGCCTAAGAACACCGGGCATGAAGGTATACGCTGGGATGAAACCCTGTTCTGGGACGTATATTACATCAAGGGCGCTTTCCTGGATGCCGATAAATCGCTGGATATCATCAATGGCCTGAAAACCCTTGAGAGCCGAATGCTGTCCAAGTGCATCAATACGCTGGTGTTCAGTCACTATCTTGATGCCCACGACCAGATTCAGGTCAACAGTCATGCCCTGAACAGCCACCCCAACTCAGACTTGCGGGAAGAACAGCTCTATCTGGGCCTGCCCAGTCCACTGTTCAGCATTGATATGGAGAAAGCTCACATTCCACGGGAAGCCTTTATCCGTTTCTTTGATGCCCTGGAGCCAGCTTTTGGCCATATGGTCAGTCTCGGACAGAGCAATACTTTGATACTTTGTCCGGCCTTAACGTCTCACTCGGAAATGGACGAATCTGCCCAACAAGAAGCAGGTATTTTCCTGACCACCATTCGTGTCGCCATGGGCGATGAAAACCCAAGGGATCTGATAAGACAGTTCAAAGCTTGCGCAAAGCTTCATCTGGATCCGGTCATGCCGGGATTCTCCGAACAGTTTATGTCAGACGAAGCACTGGATAAAATGATACGGGAGACCCATCTGGATGTGCATTCCAGACATCTGGAGTTTATGAGTAAAGAATAAAGACGACGATTTTTTTATATCTGAATGAACAGAGAACAATGCCGGAACAACATAAAAAGGTCATGATGGATTCTTTTCATCCTGTTCCTCACCTGTTGAAGCAGCGTGAAGCATTGACAGATTCAGCTGAAAGTGAAGTAACTTACAGTCAGGCTGTTCCAAGAGTCAGCATGTTCATAATCAAGCGTATCAGGGTGTCTTTATGTTCTGGGTCTGACTCTGCAACCAGCAGAGTCAATGCTGCAAGACCTATGTCGTTAATCACTGGTTGGTCATCCTCGTTCATAAGGCGACCATTGCGATACATTTTGCAAACAGCTCCGTGGCCTCCCCTCGCTGAATTAATTGCCTTTTCAGTTCATTTAGTGATGTCATGGCCTGATACTTATCGACCAGAGTACCGCCGGGCTGACCTGCCGGTTCGCTCAATAAGCCCTCATCGTAGCGTTGTAGCCAGAGAAAGGTCTGAGTATACCGGCTGACGATTTCAACCAGCCCTCTGCCTGCCTCTGCTTCCAGTTCGGGCGTTGCTGCTGCTTTGCGAATAAGCACTAAGGCAGCTTCCAGCTCTTTGGCGTTTTCTTCAAAACGTTGCTGGTTGATGGAGAACCCGTGAGTGAGATGGTTATTCAGAACACCGGTTGCCCATCTACGGAATTGAACCGCCCTTTTTGAATTGACTCGATAGCCAACAGAAATAATGACATCAAGATCGTAATGTTTTAGGTTTCGGCGTACCTGTCTTTTGCCCTCCTTTTGAACAACTAAGAAATCCTTAGAAGTTAATTTTTCCTCAAGCTCCTGATTTTTATATATATTTTTCAGGTGCATTAAGATATTTTCTGCTGTTGTTCCAAATACCTCACCCATTTGACGTTGGGTTAGCCAAACGCTTTTTTGGGCAAGCTGAACATGGATGCTTCCTGAATCAGTGGTAAAGATCTGAACCTCATTAGAGTCCGAGTTCATTAATTAACCTCTGTTCTGATTGTTAGAGTTGCATCAAGAATAGTCATTAATTGCTCGTGAGGTTATGCCATTTCCTTTTGCTGTGCAGCTTACTGACTGATCAACTCATTCAGATCATCACACACCGGCGCTGGATCATGGAAGCAGGAAAAGAATGGTTTGTATCCTGCCATCTTATTCTCAGCGAACTTTTACCCGCTGCAACCTTTGGTTCTTGACAGAAACAAACACTTGCTCTTTTTGTTAGTCTACTTTGCACAAACAGAAAGAAAAGATGGATAGATAATGATGGTAAAAACACTTTCTACGGTGCTTTTCTTATTGCTGCTTTCGCTGTCTGTTATTTGTCAGGCCGAAAAGCTGACAAGACGTTTTGTTGTCGAGTTTGCACCGCATCAGGGGACAGGTTCTCTGGACCGGGTCTTTTCCATAAAGCATAATCTGAATACATTGCCGGTCGGCTCGTTAGACATTGACGACACAAACGGCTGCCCGTATTTTTCGGCTGCAAACGAGCCAGGTGGATTGAATGGTTACGGTTTAGCCACCCGCTTTATTGCCTCGATTTACTGGCAATGGCTTTATCCCACTCACTTGCTGGTTGCTTACGAACTGGCTCTGACCACCAATGGTGCCCCCCTGGGCTCTATCCCTTGTTTGCGGCTACCTGAAAAAGCATTTATTGCTGTCGGCTGGCTTTTGAAAAGCTATTGGAACCCCGATTCATTGCTGTTTAACCCAATGGGTCAACCGGGGGCGGCATTTGTTTCGACACAAGTGGGTCATCCGTTTGCGATCATCACTAAGGGGCCTAACGGGCATGATGAACAAAAAAATGCTCCACCAGACCAGCCACTCGCGTCATCGTCCGGGCAGCAGGCCTCGGCAAGAACCACCCAGCTGAGAGCTTCTTTCACCAGCCCTCTGGATTCCGGCTCTGCCGACGGTAATGAAGACCCTGAACAACACCGACATACCTACGGCTTAGATTGTTACGTCGATGCCTGTAATGGCGTTTGTCAATTCAGACCACCAGCCGCCATCGGAGGGCTGGCTGAAGCAAATGAGGAGTGCCCCGTATGTCTTGACAAGCTTGACGATGTAATTACTGTTCCCTGTTGTTCGAAGAAAATTGACAGGCACTGTTTACAAAAGGTGATTCTGAGCGCTTCACGATGGTCCTGCCCACTTTGCAGAGGGGACCTGTCATCATTGGCACAATCACCGGATTTTGTAGCGGGCATAAAGGCACAGCAGGACTTACCAGATTCTTATAACGAGGCCTCGGGCATCAGATCCTCGCAAACGACTTATTTCGGGGAGGTCTCAGAAACAATCATCGAACCTGCAGGTTCTTTCACCAGCCTCCTGCATTCGAGCTCTGCCGACGGTAACCAACTGCATACTTTGAGTTTGTACTGTCCGGCCTACCCCTGTGATGGCGGCGTTTGTCGTTATCAAGTGCGAACAGTTATATTCAGCGAAGTGTCAGGGGCGTCAGAAGATATAGGATATCTGGATGATTTAGATTAGCAGAACCCAAGCCAGCCCCCTCCTTAACCATTAAGTCTTAATTCTGGACTTGAACATCAAAGCGGCCAGCCCACCCAATACCATCCCGGATACCAGACCTCCCAGGTGAGCGGCGTTCGCCATCTGCCCCAGCAATGGCCCGAGAATATCGGTATAGCCGATGACCAGCCACACAAGCATAAAGCCATAAATCGCCGGAGGCAGACCCATGTAGAAACTCTTGTCCAGCCGTTCGCGCACCATGCTGTAACCCATCAGCCCGTAAACCACGCCGGAAAGACCACCAAAGAGCACAGAACCCTCTGACATGACATATTGAGCGAAGTTTGACAGCACCCCGGTCAGAAAAACCAGTCCCAACAGATGGGTACCGCCCTGATGCCTTTCAATTCGACCACCCAGTACGTAAAACATCAGGGCATTGAACACCAGATGAAGAATCCCGAAATGAATAAATATCGGCGTGATCAGGCGCCAGTACTCATGACTCTCCAGTGTGTGCTCCAGAGAGGCATAGTAGATGTAGCCGCTGGATAACTTGAAATCCACGAAGGTGAAACTGGAAATAGCCTGAATGTTCTCACCCAGATGAGTCAGAACCGCCACCACCAGACAGACCGCAAGGATCAGAAAGGTGAAGGGAAAGCTTTTCCAGGGAATGCTTTTGAAGAAGTTTCCGACCTCGGCTCCTCTGCGGGGGGGTGCTACTTCCAGTTCAAGCTCTCCGGACTGCCAGTCCCGGTAGAACTGTTCTACTGCGGCCCCCTGCTGCTCATTCTGGGTCCAGAGCACCTGCTTCCCGGATTCCTCGGTAATTCTGTGGGGCACTCCCTGCCGATAAAGAAAGTAGGACAGTGCACTCAAATCCTTATGTGCAGAAAGTTCCAGCACCCTATACATAGTCGACTCTTGTAATGCTCAAACGATTTAGTCTAGCAGCCTGTCGGACTTAAGCGTCCGTAGCGAGGATTGCAAGAAATTGAGG
>NZ_JAHHPN010000703.1:0-2178 GCF_024606325.1 Endozoicomonas sp. ONNA1 | reverse complement strand
ATTTGAGAGGATTCACCGGTTCTGTTAATGTGCCGGAGACATCCAGTTCGGAGAACAGGGCAGGATGATTGAGATAAGCCAGAGTATCATCCAGTAATTTCCGGGGTAAACAATTCTTCCAATACCTCAGCAACAACGGTTTGTTTGCAACGATCCTGCTTGCCAGTACATGAACAAGTCTTTGCCGGAGCGTTGGGTCAGTGCAACACTGCTCCAGATACTTTGCATCATTAAATTTATGCAAAAAATCCAGATAATGTTCAATGTAATCTATTATGAGGTCAGCTTTCCCGGGCCGTAAACTTCTTCTAATAATATGACCCTCTCCAGACTCAAAGGGTTCAGAATTTAAAACGATAGCGTCTTGCTTCGCCAGTATGTCTTCGGGAAATGAATGGAGATATTTTAAAGGAAAATACTGACAGACAATATCCATGACCTGACTTACAAAATCCTTATTTGCATTAATTTTTTTAAAAAACATATTAAGGTGGCTGATAGAAAAATATTCACTTATCTCAGGTCTACTAATTAAGTTTTTTAATAATAACTCTTTTCCTGTTTCGATTAATTTCTGAAGCAAAGCATCATCTACATTTTCAATTGATACAACAATAAAAGGATTGGCTTCTACCAGTTTTTTTAACAACAAGGTAAGCTTTTTTTGATCATCCTTGTATCTTTCTATACAAAGATCATAAACATCAGATAAGAGAGATTGAGATATTTTAGCGAAATTTCTTTTACCGAGTGCGGATGAAGCTGTCTTTAAAAGCACTTCTTCAAAAAACTCATCATTATTCATCATAACCTTATGTTTATGATTGCCTTTGAAAATCTCGCTGAAATTTTCAAAAAAATAATCACCATCAAGCGAGTCCAAAATCAACTGTTTTGTTAAAAACCGAGTCGGAACCTCTGATAATGTACACAACCCCTTCGATAATTGTGAAAGACAGTACTCTTCGTTTTTATTTATGATGTCTTTCGGCAGGTCTTTGAGCTTTATCCTTCCTGATTTGATAAGTTCATCATACAAACCATCATCTTTAAAGCTGTCCGGAAGAACGCTCAATGACTTTATTTTTGCTGCGATATCCAGGTGATCATAAATCAATTTTGCCCGTTCAGGCGGTGTACCACTCGGAAGACCATGCACGTTTGAGTATTCAATAAGGAAGTCAATATCAGATTTTAATTCTTCAGAAAGGTATCCATAGTGAGATGTTAGGGCTCCGCTCCTGACAGCATTCAATAATATCTGTTTTGTTCTTTCAACTGTTGATAACAATGTTTCTCTGATTTTGTCACCTTTTTTCATTACCAAAACACTCCAAAGACGGTTTCTTACTATCTCTGAAAGAAGGGTTGGTGATTTGGAGTAATGTTCAGGTAAATATTTTTCAGGATCACAAGGAAGAAAGTCGGCAACATCTATAAATTCATCTTCTGTGAGTCTATCGTTTCTACCATCAATGAGTTCTTGAATCAGCTTGACTTGTCTGTCGCTGAGGATAGCAGTGTTCGCATGCTGAATGGCATGACGCTTTCTTAATCCTGATTCGCATGCAGCTACTTCACAGGTATCTACATCTAAAGCAACGGCTCTGGAGGAAATTCCGACCTCTTTTTGATCTTTTTGTCCTGTTAAGGGATCTGCGCGATTGACTCCCAAAGGCTTATCGCTGACAGGCCTGACGGTTCTGCCGGAAACATTGTCGTAATCCGCTGTAGCACTATCTGAGACAACGGCTGTTGCAGTGCAAGCAGAAAAATTTTGCCCCTGATTATATGAGGATTTAGATAATTGATTCATCATCACTCCTGTCTTTAATTGTACTTAATCTTGACGGGGGTGAGCCCACTCTATGGAATGCTCGTAAATTAAGACCCGCTAATTAAATGAAAGTTCCAAAACAGAAGGACTACAGAGTTGAAAAAAGACCTCTGGCCGAGCCAATGCAACACAAAGCAATGTCAATAGCCTGAAATATTGGATGCATTGGGGGGATATACCTCATTCTCTATTATCTTCCTCTGTGTATTGATCCGCGAATGCAAAAATATTGCCGGCAAACAACGTAAGTCCCTTGACCAGACTGATCAGAGGAAAGACGGCGTTATTGGCTCCAAGATTGAGTTGGTCATTGACATTATGGAAGTCTTTGGGAAATTTTT
>NZ_JAHHPN010000702.1:0-1063 GCF_024606325.1 Endozoicomonas sp. ONNA1 | reverse complement strand
CAATTCTGTTCTCCTGACATCAGCCAGGAATATCTGTTTTCTCCTTTCAGTGGTTGACATTAATACCTCCCTCATTTCATCACTTTCCTCCATATCGAAAACATTCCATAGTTGATTTCTTATTATCCCTGACAAAAGGGTTGGGGATCTGGAATAATCTTTAGGCAAATTTATTTTCGGACGACAACGAAGGAAGTCGATAACATCTATAAATTCATCTACCCTGAGTCTGCCTTTTCTAAAACCGATGAGTTCCTGAATCAGCTTGACTTGTCTGTCGGTTAAGATAGCAGTGTTCGCCCCCTGAATGGTTTTAAGTGTTTTTGGTTTTGGTTTGATTTTAGGGGCCTTAGGGGTATCTACATCTAAAACAACGGCTCTGGAGGAAATTCCGATTTCTTTTTGCCCTGTTACGAGATCGGGTGTGAAATCTTCGCGCTTTTCTGCAAGTGGCTCACTACTGACAGGACTAACGATTCTGCCAGTGCCAGTGACATTGCCATGATTCGCTGTAACATCTTCTGTAACACGGTCTACAGCGGTGCGAGTAAAGAGATTTTGCCCCTGATTACATGAGGGTTGAGATAATTGATTCATCCTTTTTTTCCTATCTTTGATTATCCTTAATCTTGACGAGGGTGAGCCCAGCCAAAGAACGCTTTCATATATTGACCTGTTGATTAAACGAAAGTTCCAAAAAAGAAGGATCCCAGAGTTGAAATAAGGCCGTTGGCTATGCCTGTGTCATACCGAACAGTGCAAATAGACTGTCAGTGATGCCGGGATAAGATCTGAGCCGTTTGCTGCGCCAAAGGTTTTTTAGTCCAGCGCGCAGTGGCTTGGTTATTGATGTGTAATAGGATGATTCGCCAAGATGTTGGGGGCACTGGGGTGTATCAACCTCATTCTGTATTATCCTCCTCTGTGTATTGATCTGCGAATGCAAAAATATTGCCGGCAAACAATGTAAGTCCCTTGACCAGACTGATCAATGGAAAGACAGCGTTGTTGGCTCCAAGATTTAGTTGATCATTGACATTATGGAAGTCTTTGGGAAATTTTT
>NZ_JAHHPN010000701.1:0-7931 GCF_024606325.1 Endozoicomonas sp. ONNA1 | reverse complement strand
GACCAATTTATTGCAACCGCAGTAGGACAGCCTTAAGTCCGACAGGCTGCTAGAGAAAAGAAGAAGTTGGCTACCGAATTAATGGAAAAAACCATATTGGATGCCTGTCGCGGTCACTATTTGTCTCTTAAAGTTCTGGCAGAGTTACTGAACAGATCCCCTGATCCTCTGAGACAAGGGCATTTGAACAGGATGGTGAAAAACAGGCAGCTGGAGCGAGCTTATCCTGCTGAGCCTAATTCACCCAAGCAGGCTTATACCTCGGCTGAATAATGATCTTTTACCTGCGAGCTGGAATTACAAGCAGACAGTCAGCAAAACGCCCGACAACTGCCGGGCATTCCATTTCAAAAATGATACGCAAGCGAGAACTGGACAACATTCAAATCCATGTTGGGCCGTTTGATATAAGCATTGGAGTAATGAAGCAACTTGGCGCCCAGGTCAAAACTGTTTTCAGAACCCAGGAGAATACCGGCACCCAGCATGGCTTCAAACTGTAAATGAGTGCTTTTTTCTAAAGGCTGGTCGCCTTTGTAACGAATCTGGGTGTCGCTGATCCAACCAACGCCCAGACCTGCATCGAAGTAATACCGTCCGCCGGGACTTTTGAATTGCCATACCGGAGTCATGAAAAAGCCATAGATATCATCGCCACCTTTCGAGCTATGCGAAGGGCTTGCATCCAGTTGATTATCCCAGTAAGAAACCGAGGTATCGAGAAGAAAGCGGTCATTCCATTCTAAGTTTTCGAGAAGTCCTTCGTCACTTAAATGCCATCTCAGGGCCAGACGAGTGTCCTTAACCTCTATTTTACTGGAAAGATCGGGCCCGTAGCTGAAATGAATACTTTCAGGTTGTGCGACGACCGACGTTGAAAAAACAGATAGCACCAAAGGTACTGCCGACAGAAAGGCTGCATTGTTGAGTCTCATGATCCTTATGCTCTTGTGTTTTTTAATATTTATTGAGCCCGCTACCAAAGTTTGCTTCGCAATACCCTTGCCACTCAGTGGGAGGGGGCTTCCTACTAACTTACACCAGGGAGCCAACGAATAAGACCAGATTTTTCCAACCTTGTTGTTTTTCAGCAAAGTCAGGTCGATATTGAGGCTGTTATCTCACCCGGTTTTGGACTTTTTATGACTCAAGAAATGAAGGAATCCGTGAAGTACCCGCTAATGAAGCCAGGTATGGTCAGTATCATTCGTATTCAAAGAGCTGATTCTGATGGCTTCACGAGAGTGTAACAGTGAACCATTATCATCAAATCGATCGACTTTACCTGGATCGAGATCAGGGCCGTTTTGCTTTAGCCCTTGTACACCGGAGGCGCTGAAGAACTCGTTGTTATTATAAGTATTTGCACGTATAGCTAATTTTTAGTACCTATGTACCACTAATAGTAGCAACTGAGAAAACAAGAATCTTAATGCCGGTTTTATGGGCATTGGACTGATAAACGAATTGATGAATAAGTTGTACCATGCCACCAACCCTGCTCAACAGACTAAAAGCCTCTGGCCCTCTGTCCTCGCCTGACTTTAACATTGCCGGTGTGTTGTCACAGACCGGCGTGCGGCGACTGATTATTGGCTGTGAAGTACTGCTGGTCATTCTTCTGACTCAGCAGCTGGCTCGTCTTACATGGCAAGTCCTGAAAGGTTCTGACAGCGCCACGATTCATTCTTGGCAGCCTCAATCAACGGTGGTAAATGGTCGTCAATCGGAACAGGATGCCTACCCTGCGCTGAATGACTTTCATCTGTTTGGTCAGGAGCCTGTCAAGCTGAAACAAACGGATAAAAGCGATATCGACCCCAACGCCGTTCCAAAGTCCCGCCTGTCTGCAAAAGTAACCGGTATTGTTGCCAGTTCAGTTCCTGCTGATTCCGTCGCTGTGATTCATTCCGGTGGCCGTGATCGCACTTATCGAATTGGTGAAAAGCTTCAGGGTTCCAGTGCTGAAGTGAAAGATATTTATGAAGATCGGGTGATTGTATTCAACAGGGGCAAGCTCGAAGCCTTGTTGCTTTACCCCGATGAAGCGGATCGAAAAGTAGAAAAAAGAGACAGTAGTCGTTTGGCAGAATTACGTCAACGAGTGATCTCTGATCCAGCCTCTTTTACGGATTTTGTCCAGATCAACGCGGCTCAGAAGGATGGTCAGCTGGTTGGCTATCAGTTAACCCCTGGCAAGCTTCCTGACGTTTTTCGTGAGTCAGGCCTGAAGCCTGATGATATAGCCCTGTCTATTAACGGATATGACCTGAGTGACAGCAACGACACCATGAAGCTGCTGCAGGAAATCAAGCAGCTCACCCAGCTATCGATGACCATTGAAAGAAATGGTCGTCTCTATGAAATAGAAGTCAGACTATGAGTGTTAGAGGAAAAACAGGGTTATTAATATTATTCCCTGAATCGCTTAGCGGGGCCATGGCCCGGAAATGTGTAAATCAGGATGTTATGAGACGGCTGCGCAGACAGATCTGCTCAGTGACAGCAGGAATTTTACTGGCTACAACATCTTTTTTTGCCGGTCAGACATCTGCCAATTTCCAGCAATATTCTGCCAGTTTTGAAAAGGCCGATATTGCTGAATTTGCCAGTACAGTCAGCGCCACTCTGAACAAAACCATTATTCTGGACCCCGCTGTGCGTGGCTCTGTAACGGTCCGTTCCTATGACAAACTCAATGCTGAACAATACTATCAGCTCTTTTTGAACGTTCTGGAAGTCCACGGTTTTGCCGTTATCGAACAAGAGAATAATGTCCTGAAAATTGTTCAGGACAAGAACGCAAAAATGTCGGCGATTGCACTGGCTGACAGGCAAAAGCCGGGGCAGGGTGATGAGTTTGTTACCTGGGTGCTACCGGTTCAGAACGTGCCGGTGAGAGAACTGTCTCCGTTATTGCGCCAGCTGAATGATACAGCGGGCAATGTCGTTCACTACGACCCCTCCAACATTCTTCTGATGACCGGCCGTGCAGCCAATGTGAAGCGTCTGGTTGAGATTGTCAGACGAGTGGATATGGCCGGCAACCGAAACTTCTCGGTTATTCAGCTCGAGTACGCTTCTGCTTCTGAAATGCAGCGAATTCTCACTTCCCTGCTGCAGGAAAAAGGCGGCAAGGGCAGTACTTCCCGGGTGACCGTGGTTGCTGATGATCGCAGCAATCGACTGATTGTTGCCGGCCAGACAAGACAACTGCAAAAAGTGAATCGTATTGTCTATCAACTGGATGCCGAACAGGAATCATCCGGCAATACCCGCGTCTTCTATTTGAGGTATGCCAAGGCGGAAGAACTGAAAGAAGTCATGGAAGGTGTGGGTCAAACGGTTCAGGCAGAAAAAGACAGCGGTAAGACAGTTGTTCGTAATAACCAGAAGTTCAGTATCAATGTTCATGAGCAAACCAACGCTCTGGTGGTCACCGCTCAGCCAGACATTATGAAAAGTCTGGAAAGTGTCATCAAGCAGCTTGATATTCGTCGTGCCCAGGTTCTGGTCGAAGCCATTATCGTTGAGGTAGCGGATGGCGATGGCATTAACCTCTCCTTCCAGCTAGCCAATGCTAACAGCGGCAGTATGATGCAGTTTAACGATGGCCGAACGGTTCCGATTGGCCAGATCATGGCCGGTCTGAAAGATGCTGAAGATAAGCCAGGCTCAACAGTCATCAGTGAAAATGGCAATGTCACTGTCAATCCTGATCAGCCGGGTGATTACACCAAATTATATGATGCTCTGGCCGGTGTTTCTGGTGCGGCCTTCAGTATCACATCCGGCGACTGGACAGCCCTTTTGCAGGCTGTTACCAGCTCAACAAAATCCAATGTTCTGGCGACTCCGAGCCTGATGACGCTGGATAACGAAGAGTCTTCTTTCATAGTGGGCGACGAAGTCCCTGTTATCACCGGTTCTGCCTCCAGTTCAAACAACGACAACCCTTTCCAGACCGTAGAGCGTAAGGAAGTAGGTGTGAAGATGACTGTTAAGCCCCAGATCAATGAGGGAGATTCGGTGATGCTGGATATTACTCAGGAAGTGTCTGGTGTTAATGGTACCACATCCGTCGATGTCACTTTCTCCAAACGTGAAGTGAAAACATCCATCATGGCACGCAGTGGTGACACCATTGTTATTGGCGGATTGCTGGATGAAGACGTGCAGGAAAGTGTTTCCAAAGTGCCACTGCTGGGTGACATTCCCTACATAGGTGCTCTCTTTCGCTCCACCTCCAGCGAGGTGAAAAAGCGTAACCTGATGGTCTTCCTGAGGCCCACCATCATTCGTGACGATAACATCCTGACCAGTATCAGCGGTAAGAAATACAGCTATATGCGTGCCCGACAGCTGGATCGTCGTGATCAGGGCGTTGAGCTGATGCCTGATGCAAGAACCCCGGTCCTGCCGGAATACCCCTCTAACTCCGATCTGATGAACAGAGCGCGCCAGAAACTGGATGAAGCCGATCAGAAAGAAAAAGAGAAAGAAAAAAACGACAAGAAAGACGATGACAAGGTAGCCAGTAAACAGTCGGAGAAGAGCGATGCAGAGTCCGGCGATAACAGCTGATCAGGAAACCGAAGCCTCTGCTCAGGAAGCGGCACAAGATCTCCCTGCGGGTGTTCTGGAGCTGCCCTTTGCCTTTGCCCGTAACTTCGGTGTCCTGCTGGAAAGAGAGCAGCAGGGTAATTTCTGTTTGTACGTCAATGGTCAATCTTCCAGAGCCGCTATTACTGAAGTTCGTCGCTTTGTTGCAGGCCCGATTGACATCAAATCCCTGTCTGAGGGTGACTTTGAGGCGAGACTGTCGAGCTATTATCAAAAAGACTCATCGGCTGCCCGTCAGCTGATGAATGATATTGGCAATGATGAAGAGCTTCACTCTCTGGCAGAGGAATTGCCTGACAACGAAGACCTTCTGGATGCCGACGATGGTGCCCCGATCATTCGAATGATCAACGCCATGTTGGGCGAGGCGATCAAGGAAGGGGCCTCCGATATTCATATCGAAACCTTCGAAAACTGTCTGGTGATTCGCTTCCGTGTCGATGGTGTTTTGAGAGAAATCCTTCGACCCCAGCGCAAGCTGGCGGCATTGCTGGTATCCCGTATCAAGGTTATGGCCAAACTGGATATTGCCGAGAAGCGGGTTCCTCAGGATGGTCGTATTTCCCTGCGACTGGGTGGTCGTGCCGTCGATGTCCGGGTATCGACACTGCCTTCTCGTCATGGTGAGCGAATCGTATTGCGTTTGCTGGATCGCAACAGTGTCCGCATGGATATGTCCAGTTTAGGTATGACGCCCGATATTCATCAGCATATCAGTGAAGCTCTGCATAAACCTCACGGTATTCTGCTGGTCACAGGCCCGACCGGTTCCGGTAAGAGTACGACACTGTACGCTGGTCTGACAGAAATCAACGACACCGAACGTAATATTCTCACTGTTGAAGATCCTGTGGAATACGATCTCGAAGGCGTGGGTCAGACACAGGTCAACCCCAAGGTCGATATGACCTTTGCCCGGGGGCTGCGTGCCATCCTGCGTCAGGACCCGGACGTGGTGATGGTGGGTGAGATTCGTGATCTCGAAACCGCAGAAATTTCTATTCAGGCCTCCCTGACCGGTCACCTGGTGCTGAGTACCCTGCACACCAATACGGCTATCGGTGCTGTCACACGCCTGAGGGATATGGGCATTGAACCTTTCCTTCTGTCATCCAGTCTTTTGGGCGTTTTGGCCCAGCGTCTGGTTCGTACCCTCTGTCCTTCCTGCAAAGTAGCGCGAGAGCCAACGCCTCATGAGCGAAAGCTGTTGGGAATAGACGACTCTGACAGCAGACCCGTTCACGAAGCCAGCCCTGAAGGTTGTTCCGAATGTCATGGTGGTGGCTACAAAGGCCGAACCGGCATTCATGAGTTATTTCTGGTCAACGATGAAGTCCGCCGTATGATTCATGAAGGTGCCGGTGAACAGGCTTTGGAAGATGTGATTCGCAGGATCAGTCCCAGTATCCAGAAAGATGGCTTCCGTAAAGTTCTTGCGGGTATGACTTCCATTGAAGAAGTACTGCGGGTGACCAGGGAGGAATAATGGGCGTATTTGCTTATGAAGCCCTGGATAAAAAGGGTAAAAAACGCAAAGGGGTGCTTGAGGCTGATTCTGCCCGCCAGCTTCGTCAGCAGTTGCGTTTGGAAGGTCTGGCTCCGGTGGCCATTACTGAATCCGAACAAAAGAGCAGTGGCGAACGGGCGTCGTTTTCTCTGTTCGAGAAGAAAGCCAGCCCGGCTGAAGTCGCGATGTTGACTCGTCAGCTAGCGACTCTGGTAGCGGCTGCCATTCCTCTGGAAGAGTGTCTTCAGGCTCTGTCCCGTCAGGTTCAGAAATCCCACCTGAAAGCCATGATCACTACCGTAAGAGCGAAGGTACTCGAAGGACGGACGCTGGCAGAAAGTCTGGCGATTTACCCGAAAACCTTTGACACACTCTATTGTTCCATGGTGGCGGCTGGCGAAAAGTCCGGTCACCTGGATACGGTTCTGGAGCGACTGGCGGACTACACCGAACAGCGTCAGGTGATCCGGGGCAAGCTGATTCAGGCCATGATTTATCCCGCCATTCTCACCATCGTGGCGGTCTCGGTCATCGCCATTCTGCTGGCAACCGTGGTACCTACCGTAGTGGAACAGTTTGCGGATCTCGGACAGGATCTGCCAGCGATGACCCTGGCTCTGATTGCCATGAGTGATTTTGTTCGGGACTACGGCTTCGGTGTATTAGCTGGTCTTATCATGCTTTTATTCCTGAGGCAGCGCTTGCTGGTTAATCCTGAACGGAGACTGACCCATGACCGATGGATGCTGAAAATGCCCGTTATGGGCGAGGTGGGTGCCGGTGTTGATACCTCCCGTTTTGCGCGGACACTCAGTATTCTCAGTAGTAGTTCAGTGCCGCTTCTGGAGGGTATGAGAATCTCCGCCGAGGTCATGTCCAACTCTTTTATCCGGAAATCCCTTGAGCAAGCTTCGGAGCGGGTGAGGGAAGGTTCCAGCCTCTGGGTGGCGCTGGATCAGACACAACTGTTTCCGCCCATGATGCTTCACATTATTGCCAGCGGTGAAAAGTCGGGTGAGCTGGAACAGATGTTGGGCCGGGCAGCGGACAGCCAGGATCGACAGTTTGAAAACCAGGTGAACATTGCCCTGGGTGTTTTTGGACCTTTACTGATTGTCTCCATGGCGAGCATGGTGCTGTTTATCGTTATGGCGATTCTGACCCCGATGCTGGACCTTAACTCGCTGGTATCAGGTGGTTAACAGGCACCAGGGGTTTTAAGTTAAGAGTTTTTCAGAAAAAACATGAGCCTGATACAGATCGGGCCATGTGGCATTAGGAGTTAATGACCAATGACTACGAAAAAGGTAGATCGACAAAAACAGCAGGGTTTTACCCTGATCGAGATCATGGTGGTGATCGTGATTCTGGGTGTTCTGGCCAGTTTGGTGGCCCCGAATGTTCTGGGTAACAAAGAAAAGGCAGACCAGCAGAAAGCCGTCAGTGACATAGTGACGCTGGAAAACGCACTGGACATGTACAAGCTGGACAATAATCACTTCCCATCCACTCAGCAAGGGTTGAATGCTCTGGTAGAACAGCCTTCCGGCAGCCCTCAACCCAGAAATTACCGTGACAATGGCTACATCCGTCGTCTACCCCAAGACCCGTGGGGTAATGACTACCTGATGCAGTCTCCCGGTGAATTTGGTGATATCGATATCTTCTCGGCCGGACCTGATGGACAGGCGGGTTCTGACGATGACATCGGCAATTGGAACATGAGTTCCTGATGAAGCACGCTGGTTTCACCCTGCTTGAAATTATGCTGGTTCTGGTACTGCTGGGCATTGCTACCGCT
>NZ_JAHHPN010000700.1:0-2740 GCF_024606325.1 Endozoicomonas sp. ONNA1 | reverse complement strand
GACCAATTTGCTGCCGCCGCAGTAGGGCAGCTATTCTCGGTCAGGCTCCTAGGCAGGCACTTTCATGATTTTGCCGTGTTACGCTCACTGCGTTTGCGCCCTTACTGCAGGCGTTATGCATCTTGATTAAACTTCAAGCTTGGACGAAAATAGTTCTGTATTTTGCATATAAATGCCATATTTCGCATCTAAAAGGCGCATTAGAGTTGAATTTAAGCTAGAATTACTGTTAATAATTAACTTCGGTAACCCAATGATTATTGAATTTTTTGTAGAAAACTATAAATCAATTAAATCACGGCAATCTTTAAACCTAACAAAAATGCTGGGTAATGAGATGGTCGATAATTCGTTTGAAATTAAAGCATCTAAAAAACTATCTTTATTAAGATCTGCTGTAATTTATGGAGCTAATGCTGCTGGTAAATCAAACTTTGTTTCAGCATTGAAAACCATGCAGTCTATTGTAAAAAAATCGGCTAAGGACTCTCAAAGAGGTGACAAGCTTCCAGTCTCACCGTTTCGCCTATCAAATAAATCTGTTAAAGAGCCAACAGAATTTGAAATTGTCTTTCTTGTTCAAGGAGTAAAATATCAATACGGTTTTTCTCTAACTGAAGATCAAATCAGAGATGAATGGCTTTTTGCCTCTCCCAAGGGTAGGCCGCAGAGGTGGTTTATTCGAGCTTATGATAGTGAAGCTCAAGAGTATGTTTGGGATTTTTCATCGCACTTCCAAGGGCAAAAGCAACTTTGGAAAGATGCGACTAAATCCAACTCTCTTTTCTTATCAACAGCAGTAATGCTGAATAGTGAACAGTTAAAGCCTGTTTTCGACTGGTTTAATAAGTCTTTAAGAGTAGCGGGAATTGACGGCTGGGGACCAGGACTCACCACAAATTTATGTAATGATAAAGACTCAAAGAGCGAAGTTTTAAATTTTTTGAAATCTGCTGATCTAGATATCAATGATATTCATTTAGAAACAAGAAAAATTGAAAAAGATTTTCTGCCAAATAATATGCCAGACGAACTTAAAAATAAAATTATTAATGAATTAGAAGGAAAAGAGATTGTCGATATCAAAACAGTTCACAAAAATTCTGAAGGTGAAGATGTATTTTTTGATCTAAATGAAGAATCTGACGGGACTAGGAAACTATTCTCTTTTGCTGGTCACTGGCTTGATTGCTTAAGAAATGGAAAAGTATTGTTTATTGATGAGCTACATAACAGCTTACATCCAAATATGGTTAAATTCTTAATCAAGTTATTTAATGATCAAAAGACAAATCCACATAATGCACAATTAGTATTTACAACACATGAAACTTCTGTCTTAGATCAACATGTGTTTAGGAGAGATCAGATTTGGTTTTGTAATAAAGATAAAAATCAATCGACAACGATTTATCCTTTAACAGATTTTAGCCCTAGAAAAGGTGTCTCTAATTTAGAGAAGGCATATCTATCAGGTCGTTATGGTGCTTTGCCGCTAGTAAGCAATTTTCAGTTTTTGGGGTCTAATGATGGGCAGTGAAGATTTATTTCACAAAAGAAAAGCTAGAAAAGCAGAGGATAATAAGAGAAATCAAGCTAAGAGAAAACCTTATGATAGAGCATTAATCGTTTCTGAAGGGGAAAAAACAGAGCCGTTTTATTTCGAAGAAATTAGATTGTTTCATGACCTTGACTCTGCAAATATTGAAATAGATGGTTCTTGTGACTCAAGCCCTATAAACGTAGTTAATTATGCTTACAATCTATATCGTAGAGAGCTTTTGTCAGGGGATACATATAATGTAATTTTTTGTATTTTTGATAGAGATCGGCACTCAACATTTTTCGATGCAATTCAGCGTGTTGACGAAATAAATACGGTACTTGCTAAAGACAAATTGGATGATGAAGTAAAATTCATTGCAATAACGTCAAATCCTGCTTTTGAGTTTTGGCTGTTGCTCCATTACAACGCTACGACAAAACCTTATGCTCCTACTCAAAAGAAGAGTGTAGCGGATCAAGCAATTGACGACTTAAGAAAATATCTGCCTGAGTACAAAAAAACTCAAAGAGGATTATATGAGAAATCAATAATTGAAGGAACATTAGCACCTGCTATTGCACACTCGTCAAGAATTTTTGCTAAAGCTAACCGAAATAATGATGCAGAATCCTGTACTAATGTACATGAACTTGTTGTTTACTTACAAAACATGAAGGAAATCAAGAACGACGCATAATCGGGTAAGAGTTTGTCTTTCTCCAACTTTCCCCACACCACTAGGGAAAAATCATGCCCCCCTGAGATCATTGGCCTGTAGCTTATATTTGCTTTCTTTTTAATACGTCTACGGTCTTATAATTGCGCATCAGGATAAGGCCACAGCATGAATGCTCACGATTTGATTTCACAACTCTTTATTATCAGTGACCCACGCCAAGCTTGGAAAGTCGACCACAAGCTAATCAGCTCTGCAGAGCTAACGGCTGAGCAATTGGGTAAGGCCAGCCGAGAGCATTGGCACACCGAGAATAAGCTTCACTGGAAACTCGATGTTGCGATGAAAGAAGACCAGAGTCGCATCCTAAGAAATGACGGAGCACAAATTTCAGGAGCCTGTCGGACTTGAGCGTGCGTAGCGAGGATTGCAAGAAATTGAGGATAAAAGTTTCTGATTCTGGGGAAAATAGCGAGCTATTTGACGAAGAAGCAGGAATTTTTAGACCAATTTATTGC
>NZ_JAHHPN010000699.1:0-7156 GCF_024606325.1 Endozoicomonas sp. ONNA1 | reverse complement strand
TATCTTTAATCCTTGCTCTCTCGAACTCAGCTACAGCCCCAAAGATTTGAAGCATCAGCTTTGACATTGAATCACTCTTGTTAGAGGAGAAGGTAAGACTCTCCTTATGGAACACTACAGTGACTCCCTTCTTATTAAACTCATTAACAAGGCTCTGTAGGTCTAATAAGTCCCTAGCCATTCTATCAATACTGTGGACATGAACTGTATCCCCTTCTCTTAGCCAAGCTCTAAGCTCATCTAAAGCTTGTCTATTGGTCGTGCTTCCACTGCACTTATCCTCAAATACTTTCATTCCATCTTTGACTATCTCGTATTGTCTCTCTGTGTTCTGGTCAGTACTTGAGACTCGTATGTATACTACTACTGAAGACATTGCTGTATGTACCTTACTAACGTGTGTTAGCTTATCTAACGTGTCATTAGGGTTTGGACTTTCAGCATTATACATGTGTCATTATCAAAAGCAACCCTATTGTCACATCTAAGTGTGTCACTGTTAGTGTGTCTCAAGGGTGTACCCTAGTGATACAGGAGTATCTAGTGATACAGGAGTATCTATTGATACGATAAGTAGGGGAGTGATATAGCGTTAACGAGCTTGAATGAATCAGGACTATTACCCTGTAACCTTCTCAGATTTCACGTAGAGTCACGCCTCAGATAGATAATATCGCTTCAGATAGATAATATCGCTTCAGATAGATAGCTACCGCTTCAGATAGATAGCTACCGCTTCAGATAGATAGCTACCGCTTCAGAGCTGTATAGTCATGGTATTAGTGGCGGTACTAATGAGTCTAGAAGATGCCCTCCCTTACTGAAAACTACAGGGGCGATAGGGAGTCATAGGGGGGAAAAGCGGTTTGAACTACGCTTTATGACCTCTCACATTTTTTTGGTATTTTATTTTGGTACTTGATGAAGCCTAAAGACAAGTTAGAGCTTCGCCTAAAGATTCCACTTGTCCAGACAGTACAAGAGCTACAGCTAGAGGATACCCTAGAGATACCCATAGAGATCCATCACCTAGCCTATCAGAAGGTACAGTCAGGAACACTCCTGTAGAGTCTATGGCGTTGTCTTCAGGTGGTTTAAACTTCCTGATTTTCCTATAGTGCCAATTGTTACGTGCCATACCTTCTAACTTCCTTTCTATACGATATAGCTCTTCTGGGTTGTCACCAGTAGCGATTAGGCTATCTATACGTTCTTGTAGCTTTCTTAAGGCTCTGTACTGGCTTAGTAGCATAGTAGTAGTATCCTGTCTCTAGCGGGGTCAAAGTAGATGCCCCCAAATCTGAGGTGATCTATTCTAACGATAAGGAGGAGTATCTAACGGGGTGATATAACAGGAGGCTCTAATATAGATACTCTGGCTTTTAATGCCTGAACATCTTCTTTAAGTCTCTGACTCTCTGCCTCTGATAAGTCCAGTCGGGTGCTCAGAGCCACTATTAGAGCCATGAGATCATCCTTGACATTTCTTACACGCATCTTTGTGTCTTCCTTAAGCACGACCTTCAGATTAGCTAAGTCATACTTATGGGAATGGCGCGCCGGTGGTTAGCTTTCCAGCTTGCTGGTGCAAGGCTAACGTGGGACGTCATAAGGATCATTAGGGTTCTCTGGAGTACCTAGAAGCCTGTTACTTTGATAGTTGTCTGCTCTATTGTTTGCCATAATAGTATCTATGTAGTAGTGCTGCTCTTCTCGTTGAACTCCCGTCATTGGCGTAAGTTGGAGATTAAACCCTTGTCCTGTAGCATGGTCTCAATATCAGCTATAACATTATCCATGACCGTTCCGTCATTGGCGTAACGCTATCAAGCCCTTGTCTGTAGCTTAGCTACTATCCATTGCAAGCGATCAAAGTAACCCCCGAACGAAAATCCGTTTCTACTATCTCAAGCTTATCTGTAGCAAACTACTGTCTAGCATGGTCTCAATATCAGCTATAACATTATCCATGAACTTCCTCAATTTGAGTAAGTTGGAGATTAACCCACTGTCTGTAGCTTAGCTACTGTCCATTGCAAGCTATCCATAGTTCTCTTAACGTTATCTGGACTGTTCCTCAATTTGAGTGAAGCTAATCAAACCTTATCGGTAAGGACTTCATCCACCAGAATATAAAAGCTCTGTTAGGCTATGCCCTTAAGAATCAAGCCTCCTTACTACAGTAGTAACCAATATATGATCCTTCTTATTTTCTATACCTAGGGGACTTCCATGTTGCAGCACCAGACACCAGACTCTATTAGAGAGTAGGTTAATGGATGTGTCTGTGTGGCTATACAAGGGGCGAGGTATCTATATATTGGTTACTAAGTCTGCTGTAGTAATTGGTGGACGGAGACTTGATTATTAAGGGCATAGGAGAGCAGAGAGAGAGAGAGGCTTTTTATTTAAATGATGTTATCAACAAGCCTAGGAAAAGACCTGTGAAAAGACCTGTGCCCAATGCTAGAAGTAACATCAGTGTTTCTATATAGACCATGTGTAGTGGTTAATACTCCTATTAAGTTTTAAAACTGACAATTGTCAGAGTTTAAAGAGTCTCATATTCAAAAGCATCGTTACCTTGTCTAAGTAACTTAGCCCTATAGAGCTGTTCGAAAGAGGGTATAGGTTCTGGATTACTCTTCTCTAGATACTTTTCTATGAAATATGAGTAGTCCATTCCTAACCTATCGGATACCTCTATCAACCTTAAGATCATCTTTTGGTCTGCCTTATAGTCTCTGGCTATTGTATCTGCTACCAGCCAAGGGGAGCCGACAGCCATCTCTGACTTTATCTGGATAGATGAAGCATTGTATTCATTAGTAGTAGTAGTTGTATTCACGGTATCTCCTTCTACTATCTCTATTAGAATTGAAGACGAGCGAAAGCATAACCGTTCCTACTAGTTTTCTTACCGAGCTTAGCTGCAATCAGTTGATAGTCGATGCTGTTGCCTTTACCGTCATTCCCTAACGCTAGCTCCTGTCCGATTCGTTCCATAGTTACCTTTAGAGCCGAGAGAGCCGATTGATTACCTTGAGATACGATATAGTCTATTGCTGATTGATAACCTGATGTTAAGGCTTTGCATCTATATCCCGTAGCTATCTCACAAGCTAAATTTAGGTAGGTAGAGACACCATTACCTCTTAACTTGATCTTGCCCTGTAACTCTAATCTTAGGATTAAAGCCTGTAGCCTTCTTTCGGTATCCTTGGTGGAATCTATGAGAGCCTGTGGAATCGCTACTGTATTGGCTATACGGCTAGCTTCTGAACTGTCACCATTAGCTGCTGACTTGAAAGCTTCAAATACTACATCATAGAATGAATCATCTATCCAAGCTGCGTACTTATAGACTGTCTTTTCGTCTGTATAGGAACCACCATATCTACCTTTTAGAGATAAAATCTTAATGCCGGATTTTCGGCTTTTAGAATATTCTGTGAAATAGTTTACACGGTGTTTATCCTTACCACCTGACGCCTTATGCAGATCATTAAGACAGTACAGGGTGGAATCTTCAGGATGTTGTTTAACTTCTATGTTCTTGTCTTTTAGTTTGATTTGAATGGTCATAGTTGTGTTCTCTTCTTGCATATTAGAAAGCCCTATCACATCCAACAAAGTCACCACCCAACAGCAGATAACCAAGATTAAGAAGAGAAACTTCTACTATTGGCAATGCTGGTGGATAGAGCTTTCTGAATAGGCTCTTGGTTTTAAAGTTAAATACCTGTGGTGTACAGGCTTTAGGTTTAGGGGGTTAGTGGGTTATATAAGCTCCTATTTTTAGGCAGCTATAAGCTCCTCTACGTGTTCTTCTAAGACATCCTGAGCTTTATCAGTGAGATGCTGTTGAGTGGTTAGGAAGATGGCATTAGCTTGTTCAGGAGTAATAGAGCCGATAGTTAGTTCATCTCTAATGACTTGAACTGCGACCTTAAGCTTGAATGTTTGGTAAGCTTGGAGAGCGTCTAGAGGGGAGTCAAAGTGGCCTAGGGACTTCGACTTGCCGTTACCGTTACTGCATACTGCTTGGTATTTCTTATTGGCTTTATGCCATGAGATCCCTTTACCTTTGCCAGAGTCGACTAATAGCTTGTTTAACCTCTGTGATACGAATAGGCATGTGTCAGGCGAGTAGAGTTTATTCCCATAACATAGGAGGTCTTTATCTAGCTGGAGATAATTATACGGCTGGTTATCATGCCACTGCTTGAACTTAGTAAAGTCTTGCCATTCCTCAGCAACTTCACAATCTTTATACGATAGGTTGCGTGCATGGAACTGTTCGCTATAGCAACGCTCTAACATATTCTGCCAAGCCATATACGCTTTGGTTATCTTTCCTGTAACAGAATCTCCAGTTTTTACCTCACCGCATCCCAAGAACCCTACGCCTTGCACTGAGGGAAACATGTAGCATTTAACTCTACCGCGTCTTAAATCACCGGCTCTAACAGACCTTTCGCTTCCATTCTCAGAAAGCACCCTTACTTCTTTTGCGTTGATGTACTCCAATACCTTCCATATTACACCCTCGTTACTCTTGAAGACATCACCCTTCTGTATAGGTTTAGTTGTTTTGTTTGTCTGTAGCTTAGCTATTGTCTGATTGTTAGTTGTATTCATCATGGTATTAGTTCTCTTCTATTCAGTAGCTCTCACTCAATAACGTTCAACACCAATCAAACAGCACCAATCAGCTTAGAGAGAACTAAACTGTCTGATTGCCGTTAAGGAGTGAAAGCTATTGGATAGATACTGATTGATTTATATTGATTAATGTATTAAGTGAATTTGTAACCCTCTGTTGAGAAGGGTCATGTGAGTTATCGCCGATATTGCATCAGTGTTAAGCAGTGAAGGGGAAGGTTAGTTCGCTAACGGAGGAGAGGGAAAAGGAACCAAGCCTTGAGGATTGACCTTGAGATCACCTTTGGACTCTCATTCAGATTAGCCGCTGAGACTTCCATATAGCCGCTCTGAAAGGCTTTCTCTATGTAAGTGATACGAAGGTTAGGTTACTAACGAAGAGGTAGGTGTGATCTTAAGGTGGGTTAAAGAGCTTCTGAGAGGTAGCTATAGCTGGTGGCTTTAGAGGTAGCTTTAGTTACTGCTATGTACATAGGTTTGGGTAAAGGTGGTCTATAGGTTGTCTCTAGCTTTATTACCTTCCATGATTATTAATATTATAAAGCGTACGCAGTTACGATAAGAGTCCATTTGTCTGTCTTCAAGAGTAAGTTTAAGAAGTAACCAGAGCGAAGCCTATAACTTTCGTTAAACATTACTTGAACCACTGACTCTATTATTCTTTCGTGATTCGGTAATCACTCATTATTACAGACACTATTTTTAGGGCAGGGTTAGAGATTGACTATAGCTGAGTCTAACCAAGCCTAAAGTCTTCTATAGCTTGTGTGTCTGAAATTAATAATATTATCAAACCCACGTAGTTGGGATAAGAGTTCATAGCTCAAGCTTTAACTTCACTAAATGAAGCACTACAGCGAAGCCTATAACTGTCCTTTACTCATCTTAAACTCTATATCTCTATTGTTTTTATTCTTTAATAGGATAATACTGATATCAGATATCTACTAGTCAAAAGCCTAATGATTACTTCAAGCTATCTTCAAGAGTAATCTTCATGTTTTCTATCTAGTAGTTTCTATCTCTAATGGTTTATTTCTTATAAGGATAATTATGTATCAGCCAGACCAGTAGTAAAAAGCTTATTGATAACTTGTAGACAACAACAAGAGAGTCCTTATGTTTCCTATCTACTGGTTTTAATCTTATAGTTGAGTCCATAAGAGTATCTTTAAGAGTCCATAAGAGTATCTTCTCAAAAGACATAACACGATTAGTCGCCACCCAATTATAGCTTAGAGAAACAAGTCCATAGTCGCCTATAGAATTGTTTTCACTGTACACATCATTAGTATTTTTATAAGTGTATATAGCCTTATGATTATTCGGCTTACATACCGCTCCTATTTATTTAATATAGAAGCGCTATCGCTCATCAAAGTTCAGGCCACCAGCCCCGAACCAAATGATATGAATCTTTACCTTACACAACGGTACATCGGTGTAAGTGTATGTTCGTGATAGAATACTAATGATGTGTGAGAGAGAGAGCACGCAAAGTGATAAATAGAGTAGCGTTCTTTCTCTATTGTCAGGGCAACTTAATTACTAGGCCTTGGGAGACTAAGGATGCAGCCTCTAAGATTCTTTTGTAAATGCCCTTAACCAATAAAGATAGTAAAACGGTTATAGACCTAGGGAGAGTAAGGTTACAGCCATTTTAGCTATTAGTCATTGGTTATTAATTGTACAAGTTTCTTACGACAGTAGTCTTGCTACCGACAGTAGCTTGCTACAGACAGTAGGTCTTGTATCAATAGTAGGGATAAGAAAACATATGCGTTCTTTCTCTATTGTAGAGCAACTTAATTACTAGGCCTTGGGAGACTAAGGATGCAGCCTCTAAGATTTCTTTTAAATATCGCTTTAACTCTAACTGATAGTAAAAGGCTGTAGACCTAGGGACACTAAGTATACAGTCACTTTTCACTCTAATTACTGTTCATTATTTATACAATTATTATAAGACAGCAGGTAGGGTATTTATCCATATACCATATTAGTGATTATATAGTCAAGAGCTATCAACGATAGAGATAACAAAAGCTGCGACACTTTCTCTAATGTAGAGCAGGGTAATCGCTAAGCCTTGAGAGACTAAGGATGTTAAAAGTGATATTAACAAAAAGTTGCGTTACTTTCTCTATTGTCAGGGGGGGGGGTTAATTGCTAGGCCTTGGGAGACTAAGGATGCAGTCCCTAAGATTTCTTTAAATATCGCTTTAACTCTAACTGATAGTAAAAAGACTGTAGACCTAGAGACACTAAGTATACAGCCAGTTTTCACTCTTTTTACTGTTCATTATTTATACTACTATTACACGGCAGTAGGTAAGGTATTCATCCGTTAGCTAGCTAACATCCCGCATACCATATTAGAGGTTACAGAGTCAATAGCTACAGCGATTATAATAGCAATATTAACTCCGTTCATTTCCCGCTGTGTCAGGATAGATGTCGCCTCTTTTGATTCATGACTCTCAATAATTGA
>NZ_JAHHPN010000698.1:0-1240 GCF_024606325.1 Endozoicomonas sp. ONNA1 | reverse complement strand
GACCAATTTATTGCAACCGCAGTAGGACAGCCTTAAGTCCGACAGGCTGCTAGCTGGCTCTGGATAGCTTTTTTCTCAGTTTTCCCCGGCCGACCACCTTGCCAACACAGATATGCACCCGTTTGCCCCTTCCGGCTCCATTGTATTTTTGTCCCTGTCACTGGCGATGCAGTGAAACTGACCGCTGCATTCTCATACACCCCGAATGACTCAGAGCAAAAAAATAAAATAATGGCCATAGAGATGAACCATTATTTGTGAAGACCTGTCCGATTCAAAACGTGGCTAAGAAAGCGTCTGCAAAAAGCTCTGATCAAACGTGATCACCCAGATTTTTTTGAAGATGAGTTTTCCGAAAGGCGGTCAGATCCAATGAGTTATTTTTCTATTAACGCTTTGATGATCTTCTCCAGCTGAATAGCATTGCCCTCAATGCTTTTCTAGAATAGCTGGATTTAAAGAAAGTAGAAGGCGATTGCCTGACTGCCTGGCAATAGTACTCCAAGGCGTGTTGGTATTCACCGGCAACATACAGAGATCTGAAAATAGAGAGCAGTCGTCTGGTTTCATACTTTGACTTCAGTGACATAAACTTGCAAGGAAGTCTCGTCGGGCTGAAGACCTCATCGATGAGGTCCAAACCAACAGATAGATCAAGCTTCACGTTGTTTCTCATGCTGTCATCGTGTTTATGTATTTTGGCGACAGGCTTGTTGAGTGTGATGCATTGATAGTTAGCCAGCACATAAGCAAACATGGGGATGTCTTCAACGCATCTAAAGTGAACAGGATACTGATACCCGTCAAAGATCTCCCTGTGCATGGCCGTTGCACCGTTGGCAATAGGCAGTTCATCCTTCAAAAGATACATTTTGAATAGGGCTGTATTATCGTTGGGAACTTTCGGTCTGGGCCGGAAGCGTTCCCTGCCATCAGGTTCCACAGAAATATGAGCGCCAATCACCATACTTACCTCAGGGTATGAATGAATGGCTTGACTCAGACTCCCAAGAGAATGTTCGACCAACTCATCATCGGCATCAAGAAACATTAAATACTGACCAGAAGTCTCCAAAACGCCGCGGTTTCTGGTAGCAGCTAAACCTTTATTAGGTTGAGTAATGGCCCGAAAAGTGCCTGGGTATTGTGCTGTCAACTCGCTGATGACCACTTCCGTATCATCTTGTGAGCCATCATTAATAACCAGCAGCTCATAATCCTTGCATTTCTGTGCTAAGAC
>NZ_JAHHPN010000697.1:0-1612 GCF_024606325.1 Endozoicomonas sp. ONNA1 | reverse complement strand
TGGATGATACATACTGAAGACATTTTTTGTTCAATTACCCTGAACAGAGGTATGGGTAAACGTGCACGGCGCAGGAACCTTAGAGTCATGGATCAAAAGAGGCGACATATATCCTCACTCAGAGGTTCATCTTCCACCCAAAGTTCGGTGATTTTCATGGCTTCACGACGACTACCGTCCCGAGCAGTGTCAGCAACGGTTACTACATAGTCGCCATCGGGGCTGAAGGTGGCTGATCTGACGCAACCACCATGGGAAATGATCGCTTTTACTAACCAGGTTCCATCGAGCATCTGACCACAGACTTTCGCTGTGCCGTCAAGACTGACGGTCACCACATGTCGGCCATCAGTACTGAAGGCTGCTGAAGAGACCGACTTATCATGAGGAATGGTCGCTTTCTCCTCCCATGACCCATCGTTCTTCAGGCCGTAGATCTTTGCCATACCATCGGAACTGGCAGTCACGAAATAGCAGCCATCAGGGCTGAATGTCGCTAATTTAACCCAATCTTTGTGGAAAAAGGTCTCTTTTTCTTTCCATGATTCATCGTCCCACAGGCCATAGATTTTCGCCGTACCATCTGCACTGGCAGTCACCACATGGCAGCTATCAGCGCTGAAGTTAAGTGATAGAATCGCACCATCATGGGAAATGATGCCTTTTTCTTGCCATAATCCATCGTCCTTCTGACTATAGATTTTCGCAACATTATCGTTACCGACAGTCGCCACATGTCGGCTATCGGGGCTGAAGCTGGCTAACCTGACTAAATTATTGTGGCGAATAATGGCTTTTGGTTGCCATGATCCATCGTCCTCCAGGCCATGGACTTTCGCATTGTGATCGCGACTGCAAGTCACCACAAAGTGGCCATTGGCGCTGAAGCTGGCTGACCAGGCTTTACTATTGTGGCGAATAATGGCTTTTTGTCCCCATGATCCATCGTCCTCCAGGCCGAAGATTTGCGCTGTCTGATCTTTACCGATGGTCGCCACATAGCGACCCTGAGCGCTAAAGGTCGCTGAAATAAAGGGATTCTGATTGGGAATAATGGCTTTTTTTACCCAGGTACCATCGGCTTCCAGACCATAGATTTTTGCCGTGGCATCTCCATTGACGGTTACCAAATAGCAACTATCGGGACTTAAGGTAGCTGAATTGACGCGCGGATCAACAATTTTGACTTTTCTTTCCCACGAACCATCGGCCTCTTGACTATAGATACTCGTTGTGCCGTCGTCACCGAGAATCACCACGCAGCGGCTGTCGGCACTGAAGCTGGCTGAAGGTATTGAATGGCGTTGAACAATGAGAACTTTTGGTTTCCATGATCCGTCGGCCTCCAGGCCCAGGATTCTCACCGAGCCGTCTCCACTGGAGGTCAAGATATGGCAAGCATCAGCGCTGCAACTGGCGGAGCTGACAGAGCTGTTATTTGAAACA
Organism: Endozoicomonas sp. ONNA1; assembly: GCF_024606325.1. Taxonomy (NCBI): domain Bacteria; kingdom Pseudomonadati; phylum Pseudomonadota; class Gammaproteobacteria; order Oceanospirillales; family Endozoicomonadaceae; genus Endozoicomonas; species Endozoicomonas sp. ONNA1. Next base: position 166 of record NZ_JAHHPN010000697.1, on the reverse strand, counting down.
GTGACTTTTGTAGCTGACTTAAAGGCTCTAAATTGAGACTTTCGTTCAGTATTAGTGAAATGAAGCAGAGCAGGTATATAAGGATTGTTTCGGCGTTTTATGAGTGAATCGATTAAATCCTTATCATTGATAAACCGCTCCATCCAACAACGGAGTTGATCATCAT
>NZ_JAHHPN010000696.1:0-1484 GCF_024606325.1 Endozoicomonas sp. ONNA1 | reverse complement strand
GGATAAAGCCCAATCAAAAGGCTGGTGGTATCGGCTCACGCCACGCTTCCGACACCGACTTGTTATGTGCTTAAAAGAAACTCTCTGTACCAGTTAAAGAACGAACTAATAATTGAATCTTACCACTAAGCCAAGAATAACCTCCATCAGGGTCTTGATTAGAACATTCATCAACTTCAATTGAAAGAACTTGACCGAAGTGCGCAATCGAATCTATAGCTACTAGATAGTGGGTTGCGCCACCTTCAACAGCAATGCACTTAGCACCATTCTCATTAAGGATTTCACAGTGTGGATAGCTGTCAAATTCTTCTCGACTCATCTCAACCAGTTCCATTTTTAGGCCATGAATCATATTTATTCCTTGTTGTTAATCTAGCGACACATAGCGCTTTGCTCACCGGAAAATTGGGAAGCGCAGCACGGCAAAATCATGAAAGTGCCTGCCCAGCAAGGACTTCAGCCAGATAGCGTGTACTCATAGCGGCTTTCTTTTGTTTTCTCTTCAGGCCTGCTTTGAAGGTTTTCGTGTTGTTCAGCAGATTGACTGTAATATGTCTGAAGCCTGCTAAAACTTATGCCCTTTCTCATCAGGAATCGTAGTGATAACGACAGGAAATAATAGTCAGGGTGTTGCCTTCAGCCACATAAACCAGATGGTTAGTGTCATCAATTCTGCTAGACCAGAAGCCGGAAAGGTTTTCTTTTAGTGGCTCCGGCTTCCCTATGCCCATAAACGGATTACGTTGCGTATCAGCAATCATCTTGTTGATACGTTTGAGTGTTTTCTTGTCTTGTTTCTGCCAGTACAGGTAGTCTGCCCTCGCCTCCTTTGTCCAGCTTGTACATCAGTCATCGGTTAACCCTTGTTGCTCAGTTTGGCTCTTGCGAAACTGCTGAATGGACCTTTCCAGATGCGTGGCGTTCTCGGGGCTTTTGAGTAGATGCACTGTTTCCATTAAAGCGTTGAAATGATCCAGGGACATCACCACCGCATCGTCAGCATCTCTTCTTCTGATAACTGTATAATCGGCATCATTTACCACCTGATCCAGAACAGCCTTTAATTGACTTTTGGCCTCAGAAAAATTAATGATTCTCATGCTAATTCCCCAACTTGTATTGTTTTCACTACAGTTATAACTTGTCCAACAGCTAGCACAAGTAAGAAAACGAAGGAAATGAAGGTGCAGGCCTGGGCTTTAAACGTCATTTTTCCCCGCCTTTCGTTCCATGCGCCGATACAGTTTTACCGCTTTCTTCTCAATGCGAGTGAGCAAAGCGTTATATTTTCTCAGTGTGTCTCTGAGAGACAGCCCTGTATAGGCTTTCAAAAAACGAAAAACATCATTTCGAGTGATGCCATAATCCATGGCTGAGAAGTACATCCCGGATAAGTCTTTCAGTCGCCATCGGTCGGGTGTTTCATCCCTGATCTGGGCCCGGTGGAGATCGATCAGATAAAACTTCAGGTTCTCCGGGTC
>NZ_JAHHPN010000695.1:0-1067 GCF_024606325.1 Endozoicomonas sp. ONNA1 | reverse complement strand
CCAGAAAGGCTGAAGGTTTGACCCAGTAATCATTGAGCTGATGCTCAACCGCTGCGGTCTGAGCCTGCATCAAGGTGTCATGGATAGCCTTGATCAGCTCAGATTCAGACACGCCAGCGGCGTTAGCATAAGGTGCCATAGTATCCTGAACATTGGCCAGGAATGCTGCCGTCCTGCGGCCGTTATTAAAGGCAATATCATCAAGGACGTAGTTGGCGATGACCGCAGCTGCGTACTCTTTCATGCCAGCAACAGACACTTTCATAGCCGCCGGGGCAGTCACAGCAGGAAAAATATGCAGAATGAATTCCCCGGCACCCCTGTTGGACAGCGTCCGGAGAGCGGCCTTGAAGTGAGTCAACTTGACGCTGTGTTTGTAGCCAAGGAAGTGTTCAAATTCATTCACTGTCTGATAGTCATCAATTCCTCTGACGGCCTCTATGTAGTTCCAAAGTTCAACCTTGCTGATCAGGCCTTCTTGCAGCAGAGTTATGATCCTGTTACCGCTGGCAGAACGGGTAGCGAAGTATTCCCGGAAGCTTTTCAGAGTCGGTTCATCCCCGATTAAGCGAATCGCTGATTTGCCCATGCCGAAAATTTCTTTGTCGTATTCTTCAGCCCCGGATCCCATCTCATCTCTGGCCCTGTGCACTAGTGTCTGGATTTCTTGCAGAGGGCAGGGCTCGTCGAGGTATTCAGGGAAGATTGTCTTCAGGTCCCTGAAGATTTGCACGATTCGACTGGTCTGATCAAACGACAGTTTGTCTCCAACCTGTACATGCAAGCGCAACGATGCAAATTCATCGTCAAAATCGTAAGTCGGAAGGTCGGGTATTGCCTTACCGTGCATTACGGCTAATTCGGCCAGACCATTTGCGACTTGCAGGGCCTGTCGTTTGAGAGGGTGCTGCTGTGCGTATAGGTGGATAGCGTACAAAACTTCTGCCTGTTCCGGCGTGTACTGGAAGGAACCACCTTTATTTTCGACCTCTTCCCCGGTAGCCTTCAGGGCTGGTTTGTCAGTGGCTACCTCTTCCCCGGTAGCCTCCAGGGATGGTTTGTCAGTG
>NZ_JAHHPN010000694.1:0-3259 GCF_024606325.1 Endozoicomonas sp. ONNA1 | reverse complement strand
CCCGGAGATAGAGTTGGGTGTTGGCGTCAGACAGTAACCGGATGGCATTGGCCAGCTCTTTGCGTCGGGCATTACAGCTGTTGGTATCGGCTGATCTTCGGCGTCTGTCACAAGGGGGCGGTAGTTGGGCTGTGAGAAAATTGATGTTGTAGAAATCATTTTTGTATTTCGCGTTAAGAGTGGCAGCACCCTCTATCGTGGTAGGATCGAGGGGGTAAACGTCAAATGAATTTGCCCGTAACCGTCTTTGGAGGGTTTGGAAGGCCCTGGTCTTTTCTTCTTCACTCTTGAACCTGACCATTTCTTCCTCAAGCTGGTTGACCAGATTAAACGCGGGGAAACGATGTGCATAGCGCTCAAGCCATTGACTGTACGAGGAAGATTCCCGCGCGAGTGTGAGTGTATCTGATAAACGATCAGTTTCTCTGACATCCCAATTGACGAAAGCAACTTTTTCAGGCTCCGCATTTTCCTGTAATCCATGAGAGATCACGTCCTGGAAATTAAAGTGTAATGCGTAATCTTGAGCATCTTTTCTTGGGTCTTTAGACTCCTTAGACGCCTCCTCAATCGTGGCTTCGTACAAAGCATTTTCGATTGGAGCAAAAGTGAACTCGTTCGCGATGATGGCTTCAGGCAAACCATCATTGAGCCTGTGACCGGACTCAATCAACCTATCTTCGAGTAAGGCTTTGACGAACTCCTCTCTGCTTTTGACATCGTCTGGATCCTCTTCGCTTGAGATATCGCCTGGATCCTCTTCATTTGTGATATCGAATAACGGATTTTCGAATCCGGTATCGCTACGCGGATCTTCGGGTCTGGCATGGGTAAACTCATTGCTGGGGGCGAGGGAGGTCAACCCGAACTTGGCCTCGAATAGAACGGTAAGCCCGTCAGGCTTGAGGGTAAAAACAACACGGTTGAGTTCAGCATAGGGCGCCTCTTTTGAAGTTGAAGGCCTGTCAGGATCACCACCGGTAGTTTGCTGAGAATCGCCTGCTGACACAGACCCTCGAATCGCGACAGCAGAATTTGCACGAATTCCTTTTTGGGCCAACTTTTTCAAAACTTCAGGTACAACATAATATTTATGGCTAGTATCCACTTCGCCCGCAGAACCTGAAATATCTTGTGCAGAATTATCAAAAGAGAAGGCTATGGATTGTACGGTGGTATTCTCGGGGATGGCCATTCTTAGAATCGATGATAGATTTTCCACTATGTCCTGAGAATAGAGATAAGCATGAGTATTCAAATTGGCGTCAAAGAAAAGAAGACTTCCAGTAATGATGACTTTAGTGTCTTCACCAATATTTCTGAGCGGTATTCCTACCATTGTTTCAAGTTTATTTTTCCCCGTCATATCAATATTAAAAACGTTGTACAAAGTGCTGGTTCTTTCGGTGCGGTACATCTCATAAAGCTTGAGACACCTTAAAAAAGAACGCTCCATTTCGTGATTATCAGACAAATGAATCATTATTAATTTTTTGTATTTTTGCTTACGCACTAACCCATCAGAATAATTTCCATAAGATTTTCTGTTAAAGAAGAGAACATTTGCTGAGAATTCATCAGTTGGATTGATTGTAGGCCTATTCGTTGTTTGAATTTTTCTTAACCTTTCAAAAGCATCATAACCTAATGTAGCGATAACATGATAGTCAACCTCCTCGCTACCATACGAATGGTACATCATTGTAACTTTATAGAATTCATTGTTAGAGATATTTATTTTGTTTTCATTATAGAATTGATGTAAAGCTTCCTTCAGCTTTAGCATGGATTCTTCTGTGGTTATTGCTGATTTTTTTAACTTCTCTACAGTCTCATGAATAAAAAGGGTTTCATCAAGCATTACTTTGATTACTGGGTTTTTTATGCGAGATGCGAACATTAATGGCTGTATTGAGTCATCAAGAGCGACAGAAACAATATTGTCTTCAAAATCTATTCTTTTACTTAAAAATATTTTATTTGTTGTATATCTTGTTATTTCATATCCATCTAGACTATGGAATATTTCACTAATATCGCTTTCTGAAATGATATCTTTAATTAGACTGCTTTCTTTTTCCGGCAGGGCTTCATCGAATGTCTTAAAGTAAGTGGCAGGATCTGAAACAATTCCATCTGCGAACATTTTTTCGAAAAGAGCGCGTATTTTGGTACTTTCGAGCAGATATTGCTTCCAAGGGCTCACTCCCTTTCCTGATATAGGGTCTAGCGAACTGCTCCTCTTTAGGAAGGGCTTGCTATCCAGTTTTGGCAGTAGTCCTTTATCAATATATATCCCTCCAAGCTTGTATTGATTATACAGACCTATGAATCTTTCGATTATCAAAGTGCTAGTAACGCTTAAAAAGCGCCTGATATAAGAACCTGATTCTATATCAATATTCCACAATGTGTTAACGGTAACATTAGCAATGGATTTTTGGATTTGATCCAGCATTCTTTTGGTTTTATTCCACTGGTTGCTAAACTCCTGCTTTACATAATCTGAAAAACTAGATTTCATTATATCCAATTTTTTTATATCAGCATCTTTTCCCATAAAATCATCAATTTTTTTCCAGATGCTATTTTTAAACTGTGTAATATCAGCAGGGTAATCTTCTTCAATAGTTTGTTTTTTTCTCTCAGAAGACAGCAGTGAATATAAAATCTTTCGGTATATTAAACCTTCGGGAGCCCATACATGGATTTTATAGTCCGGGTTCACCTTAGCCCATATTGTAAGCCAACCAGGCTCCCAGCCTTCGGCAGGACCGACGATACTAACATGAATATTCTTGGGTATGGATGGCATGATAACACCTGATAGGTTGACCTATATGGTTTTCCGAAGGATTGCGATACTTGCCTTTTTACCGGCGTGATCAGAAGGTACTCAAATGCGAAAAAGCCGCAATGTGCAGTTTAGTACTGAACTCCGCCACGTTCCCATAAACGTGCCGTCAAGTCCGCTCAACCCCGACCCATCGTCGTCAAGGGTTCCGGAGTTGTCAGGTTCTGGGTCATTCTCTGGCTTGCCGACGACATAAACGACGGACTTTCGCCACTGCGATGGCCTGACAGGGCACTGAGATCCTGCACCAGACGCTGGTAGTGTTGGTTCAGCTCTGTGTCGTTCAGACTTGCCACTCCTTGCTGCTTACTCTTCGCTGTATCCGTGTCAGCGTCGTCTTTACCGCCTCCGGCCAGGCTGCTCAGGTAATGTACCAGCCGTTGCCCTCTGCGAATGATCCTGTTC
>NZ_JAHHPN010000693.1:0-26099 GCF_024606325.1 Endozoicomonas sp. ONNA1 | reverse complement strand
TCAGACCAATTTGCTGCCGCCGCAGTAGGGCAGCTATTCTCGGTCAGGCTCCTAGTTCATCAGCGGATACAACCCCAGTGACTAATGCTTTGGGGGTCATAGCCTCTCTGGCCATATTGTTGAATCTATGGCCTGAGTGATTCATCCCCTCGTTTAAAAGAGGCTGTTGCAACGCCCTCGCCCTGTATATGAGCGGCTCAGGAGTCATGGCTATTACCCTGAGTAGCAGCACTAAAGAGAGGATTGACAAAAAGATCCGCCTGTTTTCTTGCAACACCTTAACCCTATTAATGGATAAGTATAAACACAGCGTCCAGGCATCCTGGTTCTCAGTGCCAACCCTGCAGATGATTTAAATAATGGGCGTTCCCAGGCAATCGGCCTGGGCCTTAAGAACCTTTTGTCGCAGTCCGTGAGCACTGGTTCTCTGTTCACCTTCCTTGAGTATGGTCAGCAGACAGGCCGGTAGGGCGCTACTTTGGCTGGAAAGCCATCGAGCAAAGCAATCGTCCTTGCTACCACTCCGGGAAGTGGCGAAAAGAGACCCTGAAAGGGCAACGAGGCTTGGGAAGAAATATTCACTAATGCACCTGAATCGTTTGAATTGTGATGCCCTGTGCCCGCAGAAATCGTTCACAGCCCCGGACAAAGTCCAGAGCCCGGGGACCATCGCCATGAATGCACAAAGTTTCGGCCTTGATAGCCACTGTCTGACCATCCACTGAAGTTACTTGTTTGTGCAACACCATCTCTCTGATTTGGTCGAGGGACTTTTGCTCGTCCTCAATCATTGCTCCGGCCTGACCTCTGGGGGTTAGCTGACCATTAATCTGATAGCTGCGATCGGCAAAAACTTCGCTGGCGGTCATCAGGCCAATGGCTTCAGCCTGAGATATAAGGCAGCTGCCGGCTAAGCCATAAAGAATCAGTTCCGGATTAAATTGATAAACTGCTTCGGCTATCGCTTTGGCAAGGCCAGAGTCCCGTGAGGCCATATTGTACAGAGCGCCGTGAGGTTTTACATGGTGAAGCCGACCGCCTTGTGCTGTTACAAAGGCACTCAATGCGCCTGTTTGGTAAAGCGTCAGGGCGTAGGCGTCCTCAGGGCTGATGTCCATGTTTCTGCGACCAAAGCCCTGAAGATCCGGTAATCCGGGGTGAGCGCCGACAGCGACATTGTGTTCCAAAGCCAGCTTTACTGTGTTGGCCATGATATTCGGATCACCTCCATGAAAGCCGCAGGCAATGTTAGCAGAACTGATATACGGCATGATTCCGGCATCGTTTCCCAGCGAATAATGGCCAAAGCTTTCACCCATGTCGCAGTTCAGATCCAGTGTCGGAGTGTTATCAGTATTCATCTTGATTGTGATTCCAGTAATGTTCAGCAGCAATGGCCAGACGATTCAGGTTGATTCTCTGTTCTATCAGTTCCCGTTGAGCTTCTCTAACAGAGACTTCCTGAAAAGTCACTGTGTCCGAGGGCTTTAGTTGTGCAACTCTGGGTAAGTCTGCGGAGATAATATTCCCGATTTTGGGATAACCGCCAGTGGGCTGACAATCACTCATCAGAATAATGGGTTGGCCATCTGGAGGGACCTGTATGGAGCCAGTGGTTGTCCCCTCTGTGATCAGGTTTTCAGAATAGCTGCTTTCGATCTTTTGACCACACAGACGATAGCCCATCCGGTCAGAATCCGGGTGGACAGAGTAACTTTGGCTATAAAAGTGATGCAGACTTTGTCTGGAGAACCAAGACGCTTGTGGACCCCGGATAAAACGAACAGGCTGACTGTCTGCCTGATTCTCAAGATACTGCGTAAACTCACGGCCCACAGCGATATCAGGCTGGAAACCTTTCTTTGCTGAACAGCTGTTAAAGCCAAGCCGGTCATTCTCTTTGAGTGCACGGCCGCTAAGGCCACCGATGCCAGCTGCCAGATGGGTACTGCAACTTCCCAGAACTTCAAGGGCCTGAAAGCCATTTTTAACCCCCAGGTAGCCTCGGCAGCCTGTCTTGAGACCAGAAATCTTCAGCGTTTGCCCTGCTTTAATGGGGGTTACGCAGTTGGGGGCGACGAAATGATTACCTACAGTGGCATCAGCGCTTCCTCCACTGAGACAGATTATCGTGGGTTTATTAAATTCCAGAGTGGGTCCGGTCAGGGTGAATTCCAGCACCGGAGCATTTTCCGGGTTACCCAATATCAGGTTAGTGACTCTGGCTGCGAGAGTGTCCATGGCTCCAGCGGTTGAGAAGCCCAAATTTCGAAGGCCGTATCTACCCAGGTCCTGAAGGGTGGTCAGCATTCCGGGTTGTTTGATGATCAGGCTCACCTTTGCGCCTCCATTTCCTGATGTTCCTTGAAGGAAATGGCGGTGAACTTTACTCTGTCGCCTGGTTTGAGCAGCGTGGGCGAGTCGTTACTGAAGTCCACCAAAGGAATAGGGGTATGGCCTATCAGCTGCCAGCCTCCGGGAGTAGAAAGAGGGTAGATACCCGTTTGCTCACCGGCAATGCCAACGGAGCCAGCCGGTATCGTCAGGCGTGGATGATCAAGTCTGGGAGTCGTTAGCTTTTTGTCCATTCCACCCAGATAAGGAAAACCCGGAGTAAAGCCAAGAAAGTAAACGTCATAGGTAGCTGAAGTGTGGCGATCAATCACTTCCTCAGGACTCAAACGACAATGTTTAGCCACCCGCTCCAGATCCGGAGCAAAGTCACTTTCATAGCAGACCGGTATTTCGACATGATTCCCGGCACTGGTGTCATCCACCTTGAGTGTTTTCAGGGCGTTGAGCATTTTTTCTTTTAAAGCTTCATAAGGTGTCGCTGATTGAATCCGGCACGGGTCATAATAGATGGTCAGAGTTGTGTAAGCTGGTACCATCTCAATGATTTCAGGATAGGCCAATTCGAGAAGTTGTTTTGCTGCTGTATGGACGATCAAGTTTATTTTGGGACTGATCCGGTCACCAAAACATAGCAGCAGAGCCGAGTCACCCAGAGGGAAGCACTCACAGGGATGGTTCATATTATTGTCATATTCATAAAGTTTGCACTCGATTCTAACATAGGGTTGAGTTAGAAAACGTCATCCATTAGCCAGTTGCCAGGGCCTCTTTTTCTATATAGCTGTCTGCATAATCATGAACTTTTTCAGAGGCTTCAGGCGATGTTGGTGTCTGAAGGAGATGAGGCGTATACTGCTGGCTCTCTATTTTTCCTGTCTTACTCTCTGATCCACTCTATATGACTCAGACCATAGAAACAGATGTTGTCGTAATTGGCGGAGGCATTGCCGGTCTCTGGCTGTTCAATACCCTCAATCAGCAAGGCTATAAAGTACTTCTTCTGGAAAATGCCACTCTCGGTGGAGGTCAGACTATCAAGTCTCAGGGGATCGTTCATGGCGGAACCAAGTACACTCTGACCGGCACCCTGACCAAGTCGGCCGAGTGTATTGCTGGCATGCCAGATCGCTGGCGCCGGGCGCTCAGGGGAGAAGGCGAGGTCGACCTGTCGGGAGCGGCTATACTCTCTCAGTCCCAGTATCTCTGGTCTCCCGGCGATGTAGGCTCCAGGCTTACTACGTTTTTTGCCAGCAAAGCACTGCGGGGCCGGGTGGAGCAGCTGAAGAAAACGGCAGATTTTCCGGATATTTTTCGCCATGAAGGGTTTCGGGGCAAAGTCTACCAGCTCAATGAGATCGTGCTGGATATCCGTACGGTTATCAAGGCGCTGGTAAACGGTCTTAAGGAGCGGATTCTCAAGGTGGACTGGTCAGAAAACACCCGCATTGTCACTGAAGGTAAAAAAATAGCTTTCATTGAACATATAGTTGGAGGCAAAACCTTTCACATCAAGGCGCGCAAGTTTGTTACTGCAGCGGGTGAAGGCACTGAGGATCTGATGAAGCTCTGGGGGCTCTCTCAGCCAGAAATGCAGAGAAGGCCGCTCCATATGGTTATGGTTCGGCATCGTCATCCTGAGCCGCTCTTTGCACACTGTCTGGGTACCAAACCTGTTCCAAGAATGACGGTAACCAGCCATCCGGATGGAGAAGGTCACTGGATTTGGTATCTGGGTGGTGAAATTGCAGAAGACGGGATGAAGCGCACACCAGAAGAACAGATCCGGGTGGCCCGAAGTGAGCTGGCAGCATTATTGCCATGGGTTAATCTGGATGATGCTCAATGGGCGACCTTGTTTGTAAACCGGGCTGAACCCAGGCAGACCAAACTACTGAGACCGGATGCCGCTTTCATTCATGATGTGGAAAACGGCATTGTCTCCTGGCCGACCAAGCTGGCGTTGGCACCCAACCTATCAGACGAGGTCATTAAAGTGTTGAACAGACAGGAACTCTCCCCATCTGGCAATCAAGGTTTTGTTTTGCCAGAGGATGTTCAGCATCCTGATATCTGCCAACCATTCTGGAGTGGGGCATTTTCCGATCATGACTGATGACAGGCTTGAGACAAGAACGATGGCCGGTACCGATATTCAGGTTTCTCCCATAGGTTTCGGAACCGTGAAGCTGGGTAGAGATCAGGGGGTGAAATACCCATCCGGATTCAAGATTCCAGATGATCGCGAGGCCAGAGAATTACTGAAACTGGCTCAATCTTTGGGTGTTAATCTGCTGGACACAGCGCCTGCGTACGGGAACAGCGAAGAGCGATTGGGGGCATTGCTAAAAGGTCAGAGAGACAACTGGGTTATTTGCAGTAAGGTCGGCGAGGAGTTTGAGAACGGTGAGTCTCATTTTGATTTCACACCGGAGCACATTCGTTTCAGTATCGAAAGAAGCCTGAAGCGGCTGAATACCGATCGGATTGAAATGGTACTGGTCCACTCCAATGGTGATGACGTCAATATTATTCAGCAGTATGGCTGTCTGGAAGTGTTGGAAGCATTGAAAAAAGAAGGCAAGATTCTGGCGTCAGGCATGTCCACCAAAACCGTTGAAGGCGGCATTATGGCTCTGGAAAGGTCGGATATGGCCATGGTGACTTATAACCTGAAGGAGCAGGCTGAGAAACCGGTTCTTGATTACGCTCTGGAGAACCGTAAGGGCATTTTGATCAAGAAGGCTCTTGCCAGTGGTCATGCTTGTCTGGAAGGTGAAGATCCGGTGAAAAAAAGTATGGAGCTGGTTTTTTCCCATCCTGCTGCTTCGGCGGCAGTGATTGGCACCATTAATTCCGGGCATTTAAAGTGTAATGCCGAGATGTGCGCCAGAGTCATCAGGCATCTCAACAATCAGGCATCTTAAAAGCTGAGTTTTCGCCGGTTCAGTTAAGTTAGCGAGGGGTTCCCAGCTTTCCATACGCCACATCCATCGCTTTAACAGGGGTGAGCGATGGGGTGTCGGCAATGGCTTCAGCAGCGTACTGACACAGAGAGGCATATTCGTCAAAACTCCATTCTGCGTCGATGTGAGTGGAGAACTCTTTACCTAACAGGTTGACTAAATCGGGTGAATTACTGAAAGCCAGCAGTTCGTTCAGGTAGTTCTGTAATAAATCGGCTTCGTTCGTCCGTTCTGGCTTTTCTTTTTTCAGGGCCGCTAGGGAAGCCTGGAAAGGAATGGCGGGTGCGACTCTTTTTTTACGTTTCTCTGGAGCTGCTTTGGCTTCCGTTTGAGGTCGGATCGTGTTTTCCTGACTTCTTTCCTCTATAAACTGTTGGTATTTTGTATTAAGGAAAGAGCCCTCTCCCTTCATAACGTGATTTTTCTCCAATTTCTCGAGTTCTTTTGGCGTCGCTTTTAAAATCCCCTGAATCTCATTTAATGAGTTCTCGATTTTGTCTTTTGTCTCAGCTGGAAGTTGTTGCGGGTACTTTAAAGCCCTTTCCAGATCTTGCTTAATTTTATGAGCTTGCTCAAAGCATTGGCAGGTAAGAATGATCTGAGCCTGATTGATAGGGTGTGGACTGCCAGAAGGCGCATATCCCCTAGTGTTCGGGAGTTCATCCACCAAACATGAGGCCAGCGCAGGCTGAGTGTTTAGCTGCTGTTTGATAGAGTCAGGATAAGTGCTGTCGGCAAGTTGTTCTCGCTGAGACCTGAGCTTTTCCATGCTTTTATCCAGCCCCTCTCTGAAAGACTGACCGAGGTCTGGTGCCTGTTTTAAGGGCTGATGAGCGTCATCTCGTGCATTCCGAACCATCATGGTAAAGCCAACTTTTTTGAAAGCCTCTTTAACGTGAAGTTTCAAGGGTTCCTGTCCGGATTTGCTGGTAAGATTTGCCAGCAGGTCTTCCAATTCGCTCTGGTTTTTGGCGTGTTTAGTAATGACTCTCAATACTGAGTCATGACTGCTTTCTTTGCTGTTTACCGCTTTTTTGAGATCATTCAGGGCTAATTTAAACGCTTTGATGGCTTTTTTCTCTGTGGCTTTTCTCTCTTTAGCCGCGGCTTTGTCAGGGTTGCTTATGCGGCGGGAGAAGAGGCTTTTTTTTGGAAGCTTTTTGCCTTTCCCGTTTTGAGGAACCGTGTTTTCCATGGAGGAGACTGAGACGCCCTTGTGGCGTCCCTCAGGTTTATTAACAGGTTTATTAACGTTCTGTTGACCATGTTCAGACCACGTCGGGCTGATAGAAACCTTTTCACCGCCGCTGATAATACCCATTACTCTATCCCTGAATCTTTGAGTGCTTTCAACTTATTATAGAGGGCAAAGTTCGGGTAAATGATTGTCCTCGGATTTTAGGGAAGATGGCCGCCAACTGTCGAAAAGTTGACGGCAATGCCATTATATTACGGTGAAAGTTGAGCGTGAAAGCATCAGGCGGTTTCTTCAGAAGTCTTGTCCTTCCTGATTTTTTCAACAATAGCCGTCGTTGAACAGTTATCCAGGAACGCCAGAACCTTCACATCACCACCGTATTCGTAGACGATTGGGGCACCGACCACTTCATCGATGCTGTAGTCACCGCCTTTGACCAGAACGTCCGGTTTCACCATTTTGAGCAGCTTTTCAGGGGTATCTTCTTCAAAGCATACCACCCAGTCCACTGCTTCAAGGCCTGCGAGTACGGCCATTCTGCGATCTTCTGAGTTGATGGGGCGGCCTTCACCTTTCAACCTTTTTACCGAAGCATCGCTGTTGATCGCCAGTACCAGCCTGTCACCCTGCTTTCTGGCCTGCTCCAGATAGCCCACGTGGCCAGCATGAATAATGTCGAAGCAACCATTGGTGAAGACGATCTTTTCGCCATGGGCCCGGGCATCTTCGAGGGCAATCTTAAGCTGATCAGGGGTTATAACGCCGCGCTCTGCTCCCAGTTCTCTGTTCACCTCACGGCGTAACTCGGGCATGCTGACCGTTGCTGTACCCAGCTTGGCGACCACAAGGCCTGCGGCAATATTAGCCAGAGCGGCTGCTTTGGGTAGTTCAGCCCCGGCTGCAAGTGCGGTAGCCAAGGTGGAAATAACGGTATCTCCGGCACCGGTCACATCAAAGACTTCACGGGCTCTGGCTGGCAGGTGCAGTTCCTGTTCGTCTCTGCGAATCAGGGTCATGCCATGCTCACTGCGGGTGATCAACATGGCCTCAAGCTCCAACTCGTCCAATAACTGATGACCTTTGGTGATCAGCTCATGCTCGTCTTTGCAGTGGCCGACAACGGTTTCAAACTCATGCAGGTTAGGGGTAATGAGCGTAGCACCACGATAACGCTTAAAGTCGGTACCTTTGGGGTCAACAACTACCGGAATGCCTTTTGTACGTGCCATTTTGATTAGCTGCTGGTGGTTCTGGAGAGTGCCCTTGTTGTAATCGGAAAGAATGACTGCTCCCATGTTTTTTAACAGGTTCGCTACTTTTTCTTCCAGAATATCACTGCTCAGACTGGAGAAAGCTTGCTCTTGATCCAGACGAATCAGCTGCTGATGTTGACTGATGACCCTGAGCTTAGTGATGGTAGGAATGTTTTTCAGCCGGGCAAAATCGCAGTAGACTCCGGCCGCTTCCAGACGGGTCTGCAGGGAGTCGGCTGCTTCATCGTCTCCGGTAGCGGCTACCAGCCAGGCTGGAGCGCCCAGAGAGGCAATGTTCAGGGCTACGTTGCCAGCACCACCGGGTCGATCTTCTATCTGGTTGACGCGGACGACAGGTACTGGCGCTTCAGGAGAGATTCGGGTGGTGCCGCCATGCCAGTAGCGATCCAGCATGACATCGCCGATCACCAGTACCCTGGCTTGATTGAATCGTGGCAGAGTCAGTTTCATTCAGTCTTTTCCACTCGGGTATCATAGAATCCTGCCAAGCGAGATGGCCGGGCTTCCGATAGGTTTACCACGAAATTATCCTTAGGGGTAATCATGGCAAGACCTCCGCTTTTTCAAAGAGTTCAGTTTTATACTGGCTTTGAAGAAGCCAGAGGTGTTACCTCTACGGCTTCTTCCTGTTCTTCCTGAAACTGCATCTGGTGCAGTTTGGCATAATGACCTTTTTTGGCCAGCAGTTCGGCATGGGTGCCGCTCTCTACAATTTCGCCTTTATCCATCACAACGATACGGTCTGCATTCTCAATGGTGGAGAGCCGATGTGCAATGACCAGTGTTGTTCGATTCTTCATGACTTCATCCAGCGCCGCCTGAATATGACGCTCGGATTCGGTATCCAGGGCAGAAGTCGCCTCGTCGAGAATCAGAACAGGAGCGTCTTTCAGAATAGCCCTGGCTATCGCCAAACGTTGACGCTGACCACCCGAGAGCAGCACGCCATCTTCACCGACCAGCGTATTCATGCCCTGAGCCATATTTTTGATGAATTCGTTGGCATGGGCGGCTTCGGCAGCCAGATGGATGTCAGCATCATCTTTTTCCCGCAGGTCACCATAGGCAATATTGCGAGCTACGGTATCATTAAACAGAGTGACATTCTGGTCCACCAAAGCGATATGACTACGGAGGTTTTTCAGACCGTATTCATCAATAGGTGTGTCATCCAGCAGGATTTGACCCTGCTCATGGGAATAGAAACGGGGAATCAGGTTGGCCAGGGTGGTTTTTCCTGATCCGGAGCGGCCCACCAGGGCAATTGTCTCACCCGGATTAACGACGAGATTAATGTTGTTCAGAGCGGGTTTGTCGGCATTTTGATAGTTGAAAACCAGATTTCGAAACTCCAGCTTGCCTTCAACTCTTTTCTTCTCAAAGGTGCCATTATCGGGTTCACATGGCTGGTCAGCCATGTCAAAAATGCTTTCTGCCGCGGCAATACCTTTCTGGATATTGGCATTGACTTCGCTCAGCTGACGAATAGGTTTTGGCAGCAGCGCAGCGGCAGTGACAAAGCTCACCAGAGAAGCTGTGGTTGCATCTCCTTTTAACCACAACACCAGGAAGAACAGGATGGCGAGGGCGCTGTTTACCAGAAACTGAAGGGTAGGTGTATGGACAGCGGAAGCCTTGACCATTTTCAGACCCTGGCGAGTATTGCGATCACTGGCAGTAAAGAAACGGTGGCTTTCATAGCTCTCACCACCAAAGCCTCTGACTACCCGGTAGCCATTGATCGACTCGGAGCTGACGTGGGTCAGATCGCCCATGGAGGTTTGGATCCTGGAGCTCAGCTTACGGAAGCGTTTGCTGGCCGTGCTGACCACTAAGGCAATGATGGGTGCAACACCGATGAATACCAGAGTGAGCTTCCAGTTAGTCAGGATCAGATATCCGAACAGGAAAACAACAGTCAGGCCCTCCCGCACAACCACCTTGACGGCATCGGTGGCTGCGGTGGTCACCATACCCACGTTGTAAGTGATTCTGGCAATCAGGTGACCGGAGTTATTGTTGTCAAAATAGTTGTTGGGCAGCTGAATCATTCGGTTAAACATCAGGCAGCGCAGATCGTGCACAACTGATAAAGACACCTTAGCCAGAAAGTAATTACCCAAAAAGGAACCAATCCCTCTGAATATGGCAATAGATAACATGACGACGGGAATCAGGACCGCCGAAGTCATGATAGAAGCAGGGAGAACACTGCCAAGGTCCTTGTTTATGGTGTTAAAGCTGCCTTCAAGTGCTTCAACAAAATATTCCAGCAAACGGGCAAAGGCAGGCTGGCTGAGTGCAAACATGACATAGCCCAGTAAACTGAGGGCAAAAAAGCCCGAGTAGGGCTTCACATAGCTAAGAAGGCGCAGGTAGATCTGCAGACTCCCCGCCTTGGCTTGTTCTGACATGGCCACTGTAATCAGTTAAAAAATGAGGGGCTATTCTGGATGAATCCGGCTGCAGGCTCAATGGAAAGTGCCTCTAAAACCATGGTTTTTACCGTAAAATGACGTTTTTAGCAAAGCTCTACCTTGCGTTGCCCTCCTTAATTGTACCCGGTTCGATCATTTTCGTGACGTCACGAAAATGATCTGAAGTGTTGTTACCCTGTAAGGTCGGCCTTACTGCCGAGTACACACTCCGATTGAGTTTCTTACATAGCAGAGAGAGTGTGAATACTGAGCATGAGTAGCAATATAGCCTGCACCCGGATCAAAGCAGCTTTATGAATTTTCCGGGCTAAGGTATCATTGGCCGCCTTTTTTATAGTGGAAATAATGAGTATTCGACACACATGAGTGGTATACAGCGGTTATCTTCCACGGCCTATCAAGCTCTGATCGAAGGTGCTGAGGTGATAGAGCAGGACCATTTCGGCGACAAGGTTCTGAAGCTGAAAGATAAAACTTTTCTGAAACTGTTTCGGGTTAAAAGTACTATCAGCTCGGCGTGGCTGAGGCCATATTCTGTACGGTTTGTCAGAAATGCCTCCGAACTCATGGCGCGCGGTATTCAAACGGTGGACATCATAAGCTGCTACCGTCTTGAAAGTTATAAAAACACGGCTGTCCATTATCGGCCATTGCCGGGTCGGACCCTCAGGCAGGTTTTTCCTGCTCTGGATGAAGATGGAACCAGAGTTCTGGCAGAGCAGGTCGCTCAATATATTGCGCACCTGCATGAACAGGGTATCTATTTTCGCTCCCTGCACATGGGCAATATTCTTAAGTTGCCCGACGGTGCTCTTGGACTGATAGACATTGCCGATATGCGCTTTAGCCGGAGTCCTCTGAAAGAAGCGCTAAGGCTCAGGAATTTACACCATCTGGCTCGATATGAGCAGGATGTTCAGTATCTGATTAAGGATCAGGCATTTTGTTCCACCTACGCCAGCCTGGCGGGTGTTGATGTGGACAAGATCGAGGCTGTGATGCAGCGCCTCTGAAAGATTTCAAGAGAGAAAGACAGTGATAGAAAAGTTACGCAATATTGCCATCATCGCACACGTTGACCACGGGAAAACAACGCTGGTTGACAAACTGCTTCAGCAGTCCGGAACATTGGGCCGCAAGGATCAGGGTGCCGAGCGGATCATGGACTCCAATGACCAGGAGAAGGAACGGGGCATTACCATCCTGGCCAAGAACACCGCCATCAACTGGCAGGACTACCACATTAATATTGTGGACACGCCAGGGCACGCCGACTTCGGTGGTGAGGTCGAACGTGTTATGTCCATGGTGGATTCAGTTCTACTGCTGGTGGATGCGGTGGACGGCCCCATGCCTCAGACCCGCTTTGTCACTCAGAAAGCGTTTGAGCAGGGTCTGCGCCCCATCGTGGTTATCAACAAGATTGACCGTCCCGGAGCCCGGCCTGACTGGGTTATGGATGAAGTCTTTGACCTGTTTGATCGTCTGGGTGCGACTGAAGAACAGCTGGATTTTCCGGTTATCTATGCTTCTGCACTGAACGGTATTGCCGGTGATGACCCTGAAAACATGGCGCAGGATATGACGCCACTGTTTGAAATGATCGTCAACAATGTACCTTCTCCCAAGGTGGATGTGGATGCGCCTTTCCAGATGCAAATCTCTGCTCTGGATTACAGCAGCTTTCTTGGCGTTATCGGTATTGGCCGTATCACCCGCGGTGTCCTCAAACCTTCTACTCCGATTCGTCTGATTGGTGCCGATGGCAGTGAGCGCAATGCCAAAATTCTCAAGGTAATGGGTCATCTGGGTCTGGAGCGTGTTGATGTTGAAGAGGCTCGTGCAGGTGACATCGTCTGCGTAACGGGCATCGACAAGCTGAACATATCGGACACCCTCTGCGATCCAAACCATGTTGAAGCTCTGACAGCACTGACAGTTGATGAGCCCACCGTCAGCATGACCTTCCAGGTCAATGACTCTCCCTTTGCCGGTCAGGATGGTAAGTATGTCACCTCCCGTAACATCAAGGAGCGTCTCGATCGCGAACTTCTGCATAACGTAGCGCTGCGTGTTGAGCAGGGTGATGATGCCGACAAGTTTAAAGTCTCCGGTCGCGGTGAGCTGCACCTGTCCGTTCTGATTGAGACCATGCGTCGCGAAGGTTTTGAGCTGGGCGTTTCTCGTCCGGAGGTGGTCATCAAGGAAATTGACGGTGTTCTGCAGGAGCCTTATGAGCAGGTGGTTGTGGATGTTGAGGAAGAGCATCAGGGCTCTCTGATGGAAGAGATGGGTTACCGTAAGGCAGAACTGACCAACATGGTACCCGACGGCAAAGGTCGTGTTCGTCTGGAGTTCATCATGCCTGCCCGTGGTCTGATCGGTTTCCGTTCCCAGTTCCTGACCATGACCTCCGGCAGCGGTATTCTGACCAATGTCTTTGATCATTACGGGGTAGTGAAAGACGGCGAAGTGTCTCACCGCAAGAACGGTGTACTGGTTTCTATGGTGAATGGCAAGGTTCTGGGCTACGCGCTCTGGAACTTACAGGACCGTGGTCGTCTGTTCCTGAACCCGAACGTTGACGTTTATGAAGGTCAGATCATTGGTCTGCACAATCGTGACAATGATCTGGTAGTTAACCCGACCAAGGGTAAACAGCTGACTAACGTTCGTGCTTCCGGCTCCGACGAAAACATTCAGCTCACCCCACCTATCCAGCACACCCTGGAACAGGCCCTGGAATTTATCGACGATGACGAGTTGGTGGAGGTTACGCCTAACCACATCCGTCTGCGCAAGAAGTTCCTGAAAGAGCATGAGCGCAAGCGTGCCAGTCGCAGCAAGTAATTTGGATGGCCTTCTAACCGGGTGTCAGCCTCCTGGCCCCGTTTAGTGTAAGTGTCTCGGTGAAGCAAAAACCTGGGCCCAGAATATTCCGTATTTGCCGGAGGCTTTCTCTACAAAACTGACTCCCATCTCGGTGACAGCAGGGCTCATGATGTTTTTGCAATGACCTTCACTGCTCATCCAGGCTTTGAGTACAGCATCGACACTGCGTTGGCCTGCTGCAACGTTTTCGGCAGTGGTTGACCAGAGATAACCTTGTGCTTCAACTCGTTGAGTGGGTTGACTTCCATCGGAACCGCTATGGCTCATAAAATCTCCATTTGCCATATCGGTTGCATGTCTGAAAGCAGCGGCTTCAAGAGAATAGTTCCAGCGCAAACGTCCGACTGCAGACATGACGGTATTGCCACAGACCTGCGGCTTGGAACGTATAGCATTGACAGCCATCAGCATTTGATCTGAAAAGCTTTTGACAGGTTGTTTTATACCCTTCTCAGGCGGGTGGAAGTTGGGTCCATGGGGGTTGAACCAGTGACCGTTGGACCAACGGGATCTTAAGCCGTTATCGACTTTTGAACGGATGTATTTCAAGGCCTCATGTCCTTTCTTCGGAAGCGTGTCTATAAAACTGGCCCATTCCGGAGGCATATCTTCAGACTTTCCCATTCCCATGCCATCGAGTCGGGCCATCAACGGCAAGTTGGGAGCAATAATTTCTTTTTGAAAGTCTTGTAAATAAGCTTTAACCGTTTCCCAGTTCTGATAGATGGCACCGGACACGAAACCGACAGGAATGCTCTTGAGAGCGCTGACTGCAAAGCTTTTTAAAGAACGGATCGTGGCACTCTTGCGGTACTCCCTGGCGGCTTCGCTTCTTAACTGTTTGACTTCTTCATTCAGTCTTTTTTTAGCAGCTGCTCTTTCTCTGGCCGCTTTCTTTTCAAGCTCTTTGCTTCCCCAACTGAGTTGGGTGTGCGGATTCTGGTCATTTTTGACTCCAAATTGGAGCGCTGAGAAAAAGTAAGGTGGTATATCACCGCTGCTGACAGCGAAGAGATCAAGTGCCCTGGCAGGTCGGTTTATCATTGAATTCAGCGAGTCTTCAGGAAGAGCTTCCCCGGATGTCTGATGGGCTTGCAGATTGAAGACAATGGGCTGCACGTGACCGGGAGCAGCATTCACTCCCGGTGTCAGGAAAAGGCTTATATCCGCTGTGATTAAGGCTGTGAACAGAGTTTCAGGCTCTTCTGACAGTGAAATAATGTTTTCTTCAACTTCATAGCTGCCATCTTCGAACCCTGTGAAGATCTGAGTTGCAATCGACCCACCCGCTAACGGTGTTATTGTCAGTATTTTTTTCTTCAGAAGAATGGCCAGTTGGGTGTTCAGGTTATTGATAGGAACACCCGGTGTAGCACCTTCAGGTGTTTCTGCGCTATGACTTTCAAGATAAATGTGCAAAGCAGCTGCATTGATTGGCTGACCCTCAGGATATTCCAGGCGTTCTGCCTGTTGTCTGAAGATTTGGCTGAGCTCCTGTTCACTGAGAACGCTCATGATGGAACGAGCCCAGCAACTTCCCTTATCTGCGCTTTTGCTGCAGCTTTCAGGCGTTCGATAATTGTGGCTGGAGAGATAACGCTTCAGCTCATCAGAATCATTCTGTGGGAAGGAGTTCACCCCGGCAGCGTGGGATAAACCTATTGCTACAGAGAACACCAGAGCAATGATTAATGGATCAATGGATCTTTGAGTTAATTGAGTGTTCATCGGCTACTGCCCGCTATTACATCGTTATACATAAGCACTCCTTGCCTTTTTTATCAGTCATGAAAACTCAGATAGTTTAAAAGCACAAAAGTTCCCTGAACTTCAAACCCACTACAAGGCTTGGAAAACCATGGTTTTTAAGAGTATTGTAGAGTGTTCATGAGGTAGCTCAGACGCTCTGTTTTTCAGCTGACTGACTACGCTTGATTCAGTGACTTCTGAAGGAAGGAACATGCGCACGCTTTACCCGGCTATAAAGCCATACTCTGTTTTCAAACTGGCTGTGGATGATGTTCATCATGTTTATGTGGAAGAGTGCGGGAGCCCTGATGGTATTCCTGTGCTGTTTGTCCATGGCGGGCCTGGGGTCGGCACTTCGGAAAAAGCGCGGCGATTCTTTGATCCTGAGAAATATAGAATCATCCTTTTTGACCAGCGTGGCTGTGGCCGGTCGCTTCCCCATGCTGAGCTGGAAGGGAATACGACCCAGAATCTGATCACTGATATGGAGCAGATTCGGGAGCATCTGAATATTGAAAAGTGGATTTTGTTTGGTGGTTCCTGGGGCTCTACCCTTTCTCTACTCTATGCCCAAGCTCACCCCAAAAGGGTTATGGCTATGGTACTAAGAGGGATTTTCCTGTCCCGACAGAAGGACTTTGACTGGCTTTACACTGAGAACGGGGCCGGCAGAGTGTTTCCGGATCACTGGCAGCATTTTGCAGAAATCATTCCGGAAAGTGAGCGAGGTAATATGCTGGAAGCTTATTACCGTCGCTTGACCGGTGATGATGAGCTGGCACAAATGAATGCTGCCAAACACTGGGCATTGTGGGAAGGACGTATCAGCACATTGAAACCCTGTCCCGATGTTGAAGAGTTTTGCAGTGAGCCTCACAACGCAAAGGCCATTTCCCGGCTTGAAGCCCATTATTTTATAAATGATAGCTTTATTGAAGCCCACCAGATTATCCGGGACATGAAATACATCGACCAGATTCCAGGTATTATTGTGCACGGTCGATACGATATGATCTGTCCTCTGGACAATGCACAGGTATTGGCTGAACACTGGACAGAAGCCGAGCTTCAGGTGATCAGAGAGGCGGGTCATTCATCCTCCGAACCAGGGATTGTGGACGCACTGGTGATTGCAACGGACAAGTTGGCTGTTAAGTTCGGATAATCCTGAATTCGATCAATTGATGTTCTTCTTAGCCCTGGCTGTGAGAGCTGGGTCGACTCTTCACTTCCAGAGTAGGATAACCCATGCGCGGATTAATCCAGCGAGTTCAGTTTGCTCATGTCAAGGTGAACGGTGAAACCGTAGGCGAGATCGAAGCAGGTCTTTTGCTCTTTCTGGGCGTAGAAAAAGACGATGATCAGGCAAAAGCGGATAAGTTGCTGGACAAAGTACTCAAATATCGGGTTTTCAGCGATCACGGCGGAAAAATGAATCTGGGTTTGAAAGACACCGCTGGTGGGTTGCTGGTGGTCTCTCAGTTCACGCTTGTCGCCGACACACGCAAAGGACTCCGTCCCGGCTTCAGTTCCGGGGCTTCTCCTGAGCATGGTGAGAAATTGTATGACTATTTTGTGGAGCGTGCCCGCTCCCTTCATCACGATGTGGCAACGGGTCGTTTTGGTGCCGACATGAAAGTCTCCCTGTTGAATGACGGACCTGTTACTTTCAATCTCGAAGTCTGATGTTTGTCATTCACTGCATTTCCAGATAGTCAGTGATATCCTCCATCAGATGGAATAATTACTCTTTGGCGAAGGCTCTCCAAATGCTGAGATTCATCATATGAGGGTGGAGCATTCGTTCTGTCTTCATCCCGGGGGATCCTTGAACTCAGTTCAGCGGCTCGCTGTGGCTGAATAGTAACTGCTTTTTCAAGATCTCGTAATCGCTGACATTCTCTAATAAAGGCTGCCTCGGCCAGATAACCTGCCTGACCGCCGAGAATGCACCCGGCTGTCGCACCACCCACAAGCCCTACAGGGCCAAGTGCTATTTGTTGCCCGGCAGCCAAACCGCAAGCGATACCGCCACACATACCGATATTCCTCATTAGTAAGCCCGGACCACGCTTTATTTCTACAGGAAGATGACGTCTCCAATTACGGGCATCCCAGAGGAAGTTTTCGTAGAGTGATTTTTTTACGGTCAGCCCCAGAAACTTGCCAAGATTTGAATCCGTGCTGGATTCTGTTTGTGTGCCCCGATCAATTGTTTGATGACTGGGCGCTTGAGTGTTTACATTCATACTAAAGTACCTCTTGTTTCTAAATTATGAATCGTTCAAATCAATTTACCCTCACAGAGAATAAGTTTTACCGACACTTGCGATGATATATTTCACAAAGTATTCAGCGAATATTGGTAGTGTCACGTAACCTGACAGTGGAATTAAGCTGATTTATCTGATCCCTGTGACTTTGGACAGTGCCACTACGAACTAGTTCCAGTAGTAGTATTTTCAGACTCTAATCATTTATCATTTCTAAACAGTCCGCTTTACAACCCGCCTGCAAGGTATCTGGTTTGCTGCGATTTTGCCTCGCCTCTGTGTTTTAAGGGCAGGCTGTGGGGCCCTCCGTCTCTGTCAGGATAACTGTCACTGCCAATGAAGGAGCGTTGCCAAAGCCCGTTTTATCATCAAGACTCAAGTGCATCAGGTCCAGCTATCTGGACTTTTTCACTGAAAAAGGTGGAGAAATGGCACGTAAATTGTTTTTCTGGATTGCCATTGGCGGAACGCTGATCACATTGATTCTGTCGTTTTTCTGGCCCGGTATATTGTGGCTGTTTGTTTTTCTGGTACCTTACATTCTGGTTGGGGTTTTCGATCTGACCTGTACCCATCATAACGTTTTGAAAAATTATCCTGTGATTGGCCATATGCGCTACGCGCTGGAATTTATCAGTCCCGAGATCCATCAGTACTTTATCGAGTCAAATCAGAGCGGCAAACCTTTTAATCGTGAAATTCGAAACATGGTGTACTCAAGGGCCAAGGGAGTGTCTGATACCCAACCTTTTGGCACCCAGTTTGAGCTGACCGACTGCGGCTATCATCGAGCCAATCACTCCCTGAAACCCAAAGAGGTGGATGCCATCCATGGAAAAATACTGGTTGGTGAATATTCCTGTTCGCAGCCTTATCTGGCGTCAAGGCTGAATATTTCTGGCATGAGTTTTGGTGCCTTGAGTGCCAATGCTATCAGGGCGATGAATGCCGGGGCTTGCAGGGGAGGCTTTGCTCACAACACCGGGGAAGGAGGGTTAAGTCGACATCATCTGGCAGAAGGTGGAGATCTGATCTGGCAGATCGGTACAGGCTACTTTGGTTGTCGCACAAAAGAAGGTGGTTTCGACAAAAAAATATTTACTGAAAAAGTGAAGCATGGAGCCGTGAAGATGGTTGAAATAAAATTATCCCAGGGAGCCAAACCTTCTCATGGGGGCGTTCTGCCCGCCGTCAAAGTGTCGAAAGAAATTGCTGAAGCCAGGGGCGTCCCTGAAGGCGTGACGGTCATCTCTCCTCCTGCTCATTCGGCTTTTTCAACGCCCAGAGAGCTGATTTTGTTTATTGACCATCTCAGAGAGATTGCGAATAAGCCTGTGGGCTTTAAGCTCTGTCTGGGCAACAGAGTGGAATTTATGGGCATCTGTAAAGCCATGCTGGAAACCGGTTTGGCTCCGGACTTTATTACGGTCGATGGATCAGAAGGAGGGACAGGGGCCGCTCCGGTGGAGTATACGGATCGTTTGGGAATGCCAGTGAATGAAGCTCTGGTGTTTGTGAACAACTGTCTCGTAGGCGCAGGCCTGAGAGAGAAAGTAAAAATCATTGCCAGCGGCAAGGTCGCGTCGGGTTTTGACATGGTGACAAAGATCGCTCTGGGTGCCGATCTGTGTAATTCGGCCAGAGCCATGATGTTTGCTGTGGGATGTATTCAGGCATTGAAGTGCAACACTAATCAATGTCCAACGGGGGTGACCACTCAGGACCCGATCAGAGGCAAAGCCATCAATATCGCTGACAAACAGGTCAGGGTGGCCAATTATCACCGTGTGACGGTGGCCAGTTTTCTGGATATTGTTGGTGCGATGGGGCTGGAAAGCCCTGATCAGCTGAATGCGAGTCATATCTTCCGCCGTCTGGCAGATCAGACAGAGGCTTCTTACGCAACCATCTACCCTGTTTTGGAAACAGGTTTTTTGTTGAAATGTGATGATATTCCCGGGTACAGCGACCACTGGGCTCAGGCCTCGGCTGATGAGTTTTTGCCAGAGCAGCAGATATGAATGCCGACATTAACGTCGGCATTTTTTTCCGGGTTAAACAGGGTTACATCTGCTCAACGGTCTCAATGCCGAGCAGGTCAAGGCCTGTCTTGAGGATATGGGCAGTCAGGGCACAGAGTTGCAAGCGACTGTTTTTAACGGGTTCGTTGACCCCTTCTTTGTTAACCGGGCAGTTTTCATAAAAGCTCATGAATGCACCAGACAGATCATAAAGGTAGCTGCACAGTACGTGAGGGGTTCCTTCACGAGCCGCTTGCTCAATGGTTTCACTGAAGCGGTTAAGCTTCAGAGCCAGATCTCTCTCAGAAGGCTCTTCAACCAGAATATCACCGGTGAGGTCCGATTCAGCTACTCCGGCCCTGCGGAAAATGCTCTTAATACGGGTGTAAGCGTAGAGCAGGTAAGGCGCGGTGTTGCCCTCGAAAGCCAGCATGGTGTCCCAGTCGAAAACATAATCGCTGGTGCGGTTTTTGGACAGGTCAGCGTATTTTACCGAGCCCATGGCAACGGCTTTGATGACTTTAAACTTTTGTTCTTCGCTGAGATCAGAGGCTTTGCTGGCAATCAGTCTGGCTGCACGCTCTTCCGCTTCGTCCAGCAGATCCACCAGTTTGATGGTAGTACCGGCACGAGTTTTGAACGGTTTGCCATCCTTACCCAGCATCATACCGAAGGCATGATGTTCGGTGCGGGTGTCTTCATTAACGAAGCCTGCTTTGCGGGCAATGGTGAAGATCTGCTCAAAGTGCTGTCCCTGGCGAGCATCAACATAGTAAAGAACACGGTCAGCATTTAAGGTGTGGGTTCGATGACGCAGTGCTGCCAGATCGGTTGTGGAATAGAGGAAGCCGCCGCCAGACTTTTCGACGATGACACCCATTGGGTCACCGTCTTTATTCTTGAATTCATCCAGAAAGACCACTTTGGCACCCTGGTCTTCACTTAACAGATCTTTGCTGGCCAGTTCATTAATAATGGCAGGCAGGCTGTCATTGTACGCGCTTTCACCCATGACGTCAGACGGTGTCAGGGAAACATTCAGTCGTTCATAGACTTCCTGGTTGTGGGACAGCGTGATATCAACCAGTTTTTTCCAGAGTTTCAAACAGTGTTCATTGCCAGACTGTAATGCGACTACGTACTCACGGGCTTTTGTGGCAAACGCTTCGTCATCATCAAAACGTTTTTTGGCTGCCTTGTAGAAGGCTTCCAAATTTGAGAGCTCCATAGCCTGAGCTTCCTGGCTATCGTGCTCCAGCTCTTCGAGGTGAGCAATCAGCATACCGAACTGAGTACCCCAGTCTCCCAGGTGATTCTGGCGAATGACTTTGTGGCCCAGAAATTCCAGAGTACGAGCGGTGGCATCACCAATGATGGTAGAGCGAATGTGGCCAATGTGCATTTCTTTGGCAACATTAGGCGCAGAGTAGTCGACAATTACGGTTTCCGGACTGTCGACAGTGTTTACTCCGGAACGATCGTCTTTTACTGATTCTTCCAGTCCGGCAGCGAGCCACTGTGGATCGAGGTAGATATTGATGAAGCCGGGTCCGGCAATTTCAGTTTTTTCAGCAATACCTTTCAGGTCCAGATTGTCTTCCACTTTCTGAGCCAGGTCTCGAGGCTTGAGTCCCATTTTCTTTGCTGCTGACATCACTGCATTGCACTGATAGTCACCGAAGTTGGCCCGTGCGCTTTGGCGAACCATGGGAGGAGTATCTTCCGGGGCTCCGGCGGCGATCAATGCTTTGATGACTCTGTCTTCAAGCAGTTTAAGAATATTCATGGAAAAAAAGTCCTTGGTCTGAAACTTGTTTGCGATGATTTTTTTCGCTCAAGGCTGCTCATCGGGAAAAATACTTTGCACTGTCTGTGTTTCATTGTTGATTCTGGCCAGTGGCAGCCCTGTTCTGCAAAAAAGCAGGGTGTCGAAAGTGATGGTGACTGAAAAGCAACCTTTCAGCCTTGGCATCGTCGCAAGGTGAGTGTCAGGCAGCTTATGGGCTTGCCGCGGTCAGGTGCTGACTGAAGCCGTTCATGACTCACCGTGTGAGAGGAAGATGGAGTGGCTGATGAGAGTGATTTCATAGCCGGAAATGATAGCGAATAAAGTCGCTTTGAGACAATAGCCAGTCTCCGGCAATCGTGATAACAGGGCAAGTCGAGTGCTGTCACTCAGTGTTAGCAATCAATGGATTATGCCCCCGTAATTCATAAACGAACATTTTCTTATCACGACATGCGACTATCGCATAGTGGCCACTGTAGCTGATGAACTGGATTGGGGCACCGTGGGAAATGATCGCTTTTTGGACCCATTCTCCATCCGTTTGCTGACCATGGATTATTAACGTCTCTACAGCGATGGTCAATACGTGGCGGCTATCAGGGCTGAATATGGCTGTGACAACATTTTTACCATGGAAAATGACAGCCGTTTTGTGCCACAACCCAAGCTTCAGACCATGGATCATCGCAGTGCCATCTGAACTGGTGGTTACCACATGGCGGCCATCGTGGCTAAAGTTGGCCGACGTGACCTTGCCCTTATGGCGAATGGTGGCTTCAATCACCCATGATCCATTATCGTCCTGGTACAGGATTTTTACCTTGCCATCTTCACTGGCGGTTAACACATAACGTTCATCGGGGCTGAAGGCAGCTGATATGATTTGGTCGTCATGGGAAATGGTAATTTCATGCTCCCACGATCCATCGTCTTCCTCACCATAGATGGTTACCGCGCGCCCGCTGGTGATTAGCAGACGGTGACTAGTGCGACTGATGATGGCTGATTTGACCCGATTATCATTGAACGCAAGCTCTTTTTCTTGCCACAGCCCATTATCCAACAGACCGTGAAGTCTTAATTTTTGATCTTCGCTGATGGTCACCACATGACGGTTATCGAAGCTGAAGAAGGCTTTCAGAACCGGACTATCAACAGTAATGATCGTTTCTGGTTCCCATGAGCCATTCTTCAGACCATAGATTTTCGCTGTGTTATCGTAACAGGCAATGACCAGATGTTGGCCATCGTAGCTAAATTGCGCTGATTCGATGCAATTATCCAAAGATATAAGCTCTTTTTCTTCCCATAATCCATCGTCCTTCAGAGTCAGGATTTTCGCCGTTCCATCCCAACTGGCCGTCACCAGATATTGGTTATTGGGGCTGAAGGCGATTGATTTGATCGGATTTAAGTGGCTAATGGTGACTTCTTCTTGCCAGGATCCGTCGTCCTTCTCACGACAGATTTTCCCCGTAAAGTCGTAGGAAATGGTCACCAGACGGTGTTCATCTTTACTGAAGCGGACTTCTTCGACCCAACGATTATGGGAAATTATGGTTTTTTCTACCCAGCTGAATTCAGACTGTGATTCATCGAAATGGCGGGCATAAATTCTTGCCTTTTTATCCATACCGGCAACCGCTATATAGAGACCATTGAGGATGGTTCTGACAGACATGATATCGTGATCATAGACAATGGTGGCTTTTGTACCGACTTCAAATTGTTCACATTTAGACATCAATCTGGTTTGGGTGAAGTAGAATAAAGCAGGAAAATAAGTTTTCTCCCGGTGTTCCATGAGTGACTTAATTAGCTGTTTATCATTCGTAAATAGCTGCAACCATTGAGTGAGTTGTTTCACTTCTTCTGTAGGAAGAGCCCTCTTAAGTCGATCTTGGTGTGGTGAAGTAAATCGGCGATACCACACCTTTGCAAGCGCATGGTTATCTTCAATGGTCTGGTGAAAGTGAGTACATACCTGCTGTAAACGGGCAACATCCCTAAGCGTTAAAAAGCCAATAATTTGCTCTTGTATTTCGATGGGCAAACAGATTAACAAGGATTCTTGGCTGTCAGGTACCGAGACAGTTCTACCCCAACCACTACCGGTTGGTGTTTCTAATTGAACTTGATTGGCAGTTACTGAGAGTAAGCCTTCATTGTTGGAGATGCTCGCTATTTTAGGCATATCAGGCTTCACCTGAGTTATTCATTGTCTATTTCCCTGAGACTGACCTGGCTGTTTTCCAGATGAATCCTGCCGGTAAAAAATCCATCGTAGTTATTCTGGGCGGCATTGTGGTCGACGATCAGCAGCAGACTGTCGGGCAAGTATTTTTTAAGCATCCTCTGTGCCTGTTGCACTGAAATCTGGTCCATCCCGGCGAAAATTTCATCCAGTATGGCCACTTCAGGACGCCGGTTAATCACCGAGAGGAGTGCCAGTTTTTTAATCTGGCCGCCACTGAGCTGATCTTTCCAGTTACGTTCGTCGTGAAGCTGTTCTTTCAGAAGGTGCCACTGATCTTCGGAGTAGAAATCGATCTCCTTTAACAGGTTGATCAGTTCCTGATCGGTGAGGTCGGTTCTGTGCTTTGGGTTTCGCAGAGCAGGATGCGGGTCGTCCGGGTCACCTTCCAATCGTAACGTGACCAGTTCTCTCAGGGTTATGTTGGGTGGAATGTAGGTCAGCTGTTCGGCGTGGAAGACTTCAGGCAACTCGCCATTGGCAGTGGTGTAAGTGACATTGCCCGTCGCCCATATACCATTGCCGACTTCTCTTCTGATCTTTGAAAGCAGGCTGCTCTTGCCACTGCCGGAAACACCGGAAACCGCAAAATAGCCCTTGGGAAGGGTTAATGCCTGGTCGGTCATCAGTACACCTTCAGGATGCCCCATGGAGAAAGCTTCCAGACGGATGGCTACCTCATCCCCTTTTTGAGCCCGATAGTCAGGCTGTTGCCACAGTTCCCTGGGGGAGCGTTTTATTTCCGCTCCCAGTGAGTGAATACTGTCTACCGCTTTATTGAAGCTAAGCAGGGTATCGACGTTGTCAGCGTGCCATGATAAGGCACTGGAAACACTGTCAGTGGCGAAAAGAAGTGCCTGATAATCACCGTATACCACTTCTCCAGTACTCATCTTCCTGGCAATGAGAAGGCTTTTGGCAACGAAGTCGATAAGGCTTTTTACAGTGCCCCAGCTACCTGAAATCAGTCCTGCTTTAGACTGGCTGGCTTCTGTCTCCCGAACTGCCTGCAGCAGCTCGGCATACTTTTCGACCATAAAATCTTTTTTTGCACCGCTGCCGATGGTTCGGGCATTGGTGGTGAAGTCTTTTTTCAACACGTCGAGTTCAGTGCTCAGAAAATCCCTGTTGATCTCCAGATCCAGGGCTCCCCTGTTAAGCGACATGGTTATGGATTCAGTCGTTTTGCTATAGATATCCATGAACACCAGCATATCGGCAGCGCCACTTTTGACAATAAAGGAGAGGTCGTAAAAACCACCGATATAAGCGCGGGCCAGCGAACGCTCCAGTATGCTGCCGGCAGTCACAACGTTGTGGATACTGGTATCCATTGTGGCAATCAGGGTATCAAGCGTTTTATTCAGATTCATTCTGATAAAGTTCTGGTCATCGAAAAAGAGACGCTCCAGTTCATCCTGTGCAGATTGCTTCATTAGAAGTCTGTAGTAGCTTTCTATGACCGAATCCATCAACCAGTGTCCCAGGTAAGGCAGGCAGAAGTAGACCATTGACCGCCCGGCCCCAATATGAGCGGATAGAGCCTCCTCAGGTTTTATGCCGAGCCTTGGATTAAAGTTTGCCAGACCTGCGTGAAGAGACTGGGCCCGGGAGGCGCGCATCTTGGCCAGTCTGGAACTCATCAGCTGAGAGCCGACTATGGCAAGAGCCTGCATGTGTGAGAGTCTCTGGATCGTCCGGCTATCCATAATCTCATTCAGGGTCTGATCCATTTCAGAAATGGTTTCCAGGTTGGTTTTGTCATGACTCCGACTTGAGGGTTTCAGAGTGATACACAAATAAGACAAGGAGTGATCGTCTTCTGAAAGTGAGGTAAACAGGCAGGTTCCACTCCAGACAGTGCCCACAGTTTCAATCAAATAGGGAACATTGAGTTGAGACACCGCAGAACGGTATGAGCTGCCAATCAGTGGCAGACGGCTCAGACCCGATGAAAAAAATGGTGTCATTATTTTTAGCTGGGTGACAGCGGACAATGTTGTAGACAGGGGTTCGGTGTCGGTGAGATTACAAGCAGCCATCACTTCATCGGCTACACCGATAACAGCCCCCGCAGCGGCTCCCGGCATTCCTATCAGAATGGCGGCGTTAAAGGCCCCTTTTGCAGGTGCGCTGATGTACTTTTCCAGGAAGTTCAACTGGCCCGTAGCAACCATTGCGCCACCAACAAAACCACACAGGTAATTGAGAGAGCCGGGCATGGGAGTATTGCTCATGGTAGCCGCTCCCATGACACCGGCACTCATATAATAAGGGGCAGATGTTTTGAAGTGATTGTAGAGTACGTCCAGACTGGATAGGGCGACACCGGAAATAACACCTGCACTCACGGTGTAAGGCGTTTGATCAGGCGAATTGCTCGCAGCGATACCGCCTGCAACACCGCTTATGAGAGGCATCACCAGCCACTGAGAGTGATGCAACATCTGATGAGGCTGGTGAGACACCAGATCAGGGTAAGAGGGTTGTACTGATTCTGAAGAGAAAGCTACTTCATTCATCAATAATAGAATGAATATCAGGTTAAAAAATCGCACTCTAAACTCCATTTACTTCTTTGTTCTGCTTTATGAGTCACTTCAATATGCTTTATGAGTCACATCTGAGGACTGGATCTGAAAGTATTGGAGTAAAGGGAGCCAGAAAAGTTCCTGCCTTTTACAATATGAAATGAGTGTTATGAGGTTGGAGATTTAGTGCATTTTTGTTGGATGAGAATCATCAGGCAGGTGTGCATGATCTTATTGATTGAGCCTGAAGAATATCTTCAGGTTCGACTATTAGGTGAGAATAACTCAAATCACTTGCTGTACCTACCTTACCAAATTGAGCGGAAAGCCCCGTACTTCTAGTTCGGGGATGGATAGCTCGC
>NZ_JAHHPN010000692.1:0-2114 GCF_024606325.1 Endozoicomonas sp. ONNA1 | reverse complement strand
CGTTATTTTAGAAGATTCAGTCTCTGTTTTTCCGGATTGGAAAGGTAGACCAAACAGATAGCTGGTGGCTAAATTATTTACATTATCCATAACTAATTGTCCTTTATTAATTTGTATCTGCTGTTAATACCGTCCTTGTGGTTAGCTCGTTTGCTTAGCAAATTTAATGCTTCATGAGAGTACTTGGGCCATCTCAAGAAAAGGGGTAAATTACCCGTATCTTGTACTATCGCCCTATTTTTTAGACAGATAGGAAATGATTTAGTTCACTACTGAACTTGCTGGAAAAGCAGATGATATAGTGCGATATAGAAAATGCGGACTATGGAGAGCCAACCACTGTGGCATTACAAGAATTAAACATCCTGATATTTATCGGCTCTCAATGCTGATCGTAATGGCCACCCAGAGCGCAAATATAGATAAACTGGTCGTCAAATCTATATATCAATCGGTCCTTCTGGGTGAGCCTGCGAGACCTGTGACCAGAAAGGCCATGCTTTAGCGGTTCTGGTTTGCCGACCCCAGTAGTTGGGTCACCTTGCATCATTTCCTTGAGTTGGCGGCATAAAACTTTATGCAACTTTTTATCTTTCTCGCGTAAAGCTTCGTATACCTGCCAAGTATTACCCTCAAAGACCAATGATCTCACTGATATCCTCCTCACTTGGCTGATAGCCCTCACCCCGGCTGTGTGTATTCTGTGAGTCTGCAATCTGCTGCATCAAGCTACTATTCTGCAGCACATAAAGGGTCTCTTGTTCCCGCTCCCAGTCATCAGCACTGATCACTACAAAGTCTTCTCCACCGCGTCGAGTGACCTTAAGCGGAGTGCGGTTGCCCACAACCTTCTCTACAAAGCTTTTCAGGTTATCCCTGAACTGATTAACGCTGACACTTTCCATAAATTAACTCCACCTTTTGTGTACGGTATTACCGTACACTTTAGAGAGCAGGCATTTAAAAGGCAAGTCAACGCCTAGCAGCCTGTCGGACTTAAGGCTGCTAGCCAAGAACTACGCAACCGCTCAGAAATTGTTGGACGAAGCCCGTTCTGACCTGTCATTAAGTTGAACTCTGTCCTGAACAGACCCTGCTGTTTGAAAAAGAGATGCAAATTCTACTGATATTCATTCCGTTTTCTGTAGAATTGACCGCCTGGCAGAGCTCGGACAGATATTTAAACAGACTTTCATGAAACAGGTGCCTACCGCTTTAGAAGCACAGGAAAATGACTTATCACCACTCTCTTCAGAGCGTGGCAGTGACAAGTCATTTTCAAAACAAGGCCTTTCGCTTTTCTGGAGAGCTGGCAGCTGGTTGCTGGCTCTTCTGCTTTTTACTCCGTTACTGGCACTGGTCTATGAGGCCTCTGGGCCCACCGGCGAGATTTTTGCCCACCTGCGAAATACTGTGCTGGGCACATACATCCTCAACACCGTACTGTTGATCTCCGGTGTCGGTATTCTGGGTTTGATCCTTGCCCTCCCTGCGGCCTGGATCATGGCAAACTGTGAAATCCCCGGTAAACATTATCTGCAATGGCTTCTGGTACTGCCACTGGCCATGCCTTCTTACGTGGTCGCCTATATCTATACAGACCTGCTGGAATACGCAGGCCCGGTTCAAAGACTGTTGAGGGATTTAACGGGTTGGGAGAGTGCTGCCGATTATTTTTTTCCTGATATTCGCAGTCTGGGCGGCGCAATCATGATTCTTGCGCTCGTGCTTTATCCTTATCTTTATCTGCTGGCCAGAACCGCCTTTCTTGAACATTCCCAGAGTCAGATACTGGCCAGCCGACTGCTCGGATGTTCTCCTGTTGCCAGTTTTCTCAGGGTCTCAATCCCCATGGCCAGACCGGCTATCATAACTGGCCTGGCGCTTATGGGTATTGAGACACTGGGTGATTTTGCTACGGTTGATTACTTTGCCGTACCGACTTTAACGACAGCTGTCTATGACACCTGGCTGGGTTATGGCAGTTTGAATGCCGCTGCCAAATTATCTGCCATTATGCTGGTTGCAGTCGTGCTACTGATCTCACTGGAAAGCTACAGTCGCAGAAGACAGCAGCTCTACCAGAAGGTCACCGGGCAGGATCACAGTAAAGC
>NZ_JAHHPN010000062.1:0-1673 GCF_024606325.1 Endozoicomonas sp. ONNA1 | reverse complement strand
TGAGAATCACCCGGTGTTTTGAGCTGACCTTGACAGGGTGGCCATTCACATAGATACAGGGTTTCGGTTCCCATAAGCCGTTTAATGACGCCAGCAATCCGGTTTTGGCGAGATTGGCTTCATCCAGCACCAGGGTAACGTACTCGCCGTCTATGTCGGACGGGGTACTAGCCCATTCCATCAGGGCCCGGTTTTGCTGTTTCATAGAGCGGTCGCCACTGGTGTGCTCTTGCCACTGCCAGCGTTTCATGAGGGTTTGTTCGCTGTCAGAAGGTCCAAGGGATATCACCACAGCCTGTCCTGAGGCCTTCGCCATTCTGGCAGAAAAGTAACTTTTTCCAGTGCCGGTTTCCCCCTGCAGGAATAGAACGGGAGAGTCCGCCAACCGGTCATGGAGTCGGTACAATCGACGGTTTTCACGATCCTTCTGACTCATCTCGCCGTAATAAAGATCATGGGCCAATGCTGACAGTGGCTTATCAGCGGAACCCTGCCATTCCAGTGATTGAGACAGTCGGTTTTCTATGCGTTCAATGCATTCTGCGTCGGAATTCCCTGTTTTGGCCATGTGAAAACAATCGGTGGCCAGAGATTGAATGGCATCGGATCGGGTCTGCCCTGATGACAGAGGTAAATGCCAGCCAGAAGCCAGTGCATCTTGTATACGTTTGATCTGTCTTGATGGTCTGATGGCTAACGTTTGATATTGTTCTGCTGCCGCTGGATCAACTGCCAACTGATGCGCTATTGCCTGTCGTTGTCGTTCCGGCGAGTGGGCAACGATCGCGGCACAGAGCTCATCCAGAGATTTTTCAGTCGACAAAAATGGAAAGGGTTTTTCATAGGACAGTTTTAATACTCTGAATTGAGTCTCGTTAAAGGCTGCCGGGTCAAAGGCTCTGGCCAGTGGCCATGGGTTCTGCTGCACAAACGCTCTGTCCAACTGCGGGGTACTATTAATGATGTCATTTAACCGATCCGGGTCCACTGAGGCAGTTTGCTCCTCATCCGGCTTTTTATCAGCATCCGGCAGTAACTGCCAACAGGCTACTTTCATAAAATCACGCACTGACGGATTCTGCCGGGTGCCATGGGTGATGACACTATTAATGGCCTTCCGCCAGTGGCGGGGCAGGAGCTGTGGGGACTGGTCAACCTGCTGTGCTCGCCGGGCGGCCAGTATCAGGTTATTCAGTAACCCTTCGTTCAGTTCAGGCAGAGGGTTGCAAAGGTCGCCGGGTACAGTTTCAAACGCTTTGTATAGTTTGTGAAGTGCCTTTTCTGGCAGCCCGGCCCGGGGGATATCGTACCTGACTCCATTAATATCCCAGATATCTACCTCAGGACATGGGGTGCCCGTGGCGACCATCGAACTGAATACGCTGGATGGGCTTTTCGCAGACTCAGGCCAAAGCAGGGTGACATGGGCTTTTGGGTAGGCCTGTAGATGACCATTGACCAACAAAGGTTGCCCAATAGCCAGGGGTTCCAGAAGTTGTTGAAGTGTTGGATTACTTTCGAGACCCCGCAATACAACCGGCTTGCCAGAGGCTAATGCCTCTTGCAACTCACTCTGACGCCGGCCAAAGTGCGCCTTTTGTTCTGAGGTGACATGGATATTATCAAATAGCTGACTGAGGCTGGTTTGTTCATTGACCTGAATCACCAAAGGT
>NZ_JAHHPN010000691.1:0-2158 GCF_024606325.1 Endozoicomonas sp. ONNA1 | reverse complement strand
CATCATGTGGTGACTGCCAGTTGGGATAACACAGCAAAACTATATGGTTTGGGGGACGATGAATCATGGGAACAAAAAGTCATTATTTCCCACAGGAACACTGTCTGCTCAGCCACCTTCAGTGCCGATAGTCGCCATGTAGTCACCGCCAGTGAAGACAGTACGGTAAAAATCCATAGCAAGATAGATGATGGATCGTGGCAATTAACGGCCATTCTTTCCCATGAGGATTCTGTCAATTCAGCCACCCTTAGCGTCGATGGCTGCCATCTGGTAACCATCACTGAGAAGGATACGGCGAAAATCTACAGTCAGCAGACCGATGGAGCATGGGAAGAAAAAGGTACCATTCCCCATGACAATAGTGTCTTATCGGCCAACTTTAGCCACAATAGTGATCGTGTTGTGACCGCTGGTTGCGATTTCATGGTGAAAATCTATGGCAAGGAAGCCGATGGATCATGGCAACAAAAAACCATCATTCCTCACAAAGGTACAGTTTACTCAGCCAGATTCAGCCCGGACGACCAGCACCTTGTGACCGTCCAGTATCAGACGGTAATAATCTATGGCCCGAAAACCAATGACTCATGGAAAAAAAAAGCCATCTTTAAACATGAGCAACATATTAAGTCAGCGACCTTCAGCCCTGATGGCCGCCATCTGGTGACTGCCAGCATGGACGGAACCGCAAAACTCATCGGTCAGGCGACCAATGGCTCATGGTCAGAAAAAGCCAGTATTTCTCAGAGGATCTGGTTCAACTCAGCCACCTTTAGCGCCGATGGCAGCCATGTGCTCACTGTCAGTGCCAGCGACGTAGTAGAAATCACTGAACTACGAGGGAATCATTGATTGCTGTGACTGCGTGACGCTACTTTGTATGCGCTGAAAGACAGGAACACTGTTAGTTGCCCTTGACAACATTTTTTGAACTTTCATTTTAAAACTGACTCCAACCCCACAGCATCAGTATTGACTGTCCTTGCTGATGGAAGATAAATACCACTTTGGAGAATTCAGGGATGCACGGAGTAGATAATAACACCCGCATTGCAAAACCAGACTCACCCATCAGACAAGTTCAATTGGAGCGAACATCATCTTGTATCAGTGCGGGTAGATCCGTCGCTGTTACTGATCAGGAAGAAAAGGATAGACCTTCATTTCAGTATTTTACTGTTTTATCCAGTTCCATGATTTTCAGCCGTTTGCGACTTCGGGACATTGTCAGTTTAGAACGGGTGTGTACCCGCCTTCGCAATGGTATCCATCAGGATAATGCTCTGGCAAAAGCATGGTATCGCCGGTTTCCCTCGCCACATCAGTATCAACTGAGGACAGCCATTAATACAAAAAATGCTGATCAACTCCGTGATTGGTTAAAGTCTTTCACGAATGATCAGGCGTTAGTGAACTCACTCGCAGATCGCAAACCGGAGAGGGTTTATGTACCTGCCCTGTTTTTTTTCACCAAGACCAAGCTGATGTCTGAATGTAAAACATTTAAATTAGTGAAAACAGCAACTATTGACGAAAAAATACCCGTAAAATCAGCCCGCTTCAGTGTCGATGGTCGCTATCTGGTCACTGCCAGTTGCGATGACACCGCAAAAATCTACCTTCACAAGGGCGCTGGAACATGGGAAGTAATAGTTATCATTCCCCGGGTCAATTCAGCCGCCCTCAGCCCCGACGGACACCATGTGGTGACTGCCAGTAACGATGGCACGGCGAAAATCTATCGCCTTACGGACGATGGGTTTCCGGAACCATTAGTCAGCATTTCCCATACTGATCGTGTTTACTCAGCCACATTCAGCCCCGATGGCCGCCGCGTGGTGACCGCCAGTATAGATGAAACGGCAAAAATCTACGGCCTCAAGGACGATGGATCATGGGAAAGTGAAGGCACTATCCTCCAGACCAGTCCGATCAAATTAGCCAATTTCAGCTCCGATGGCCGTTATGTAATAACCGGCGGTAAGGGTAAGACAAAAATCCATAGCAAGGAGGCCGATGGATCATGGTTAGAAAAAGCCAACATTGACCATGAGCGCAGCGTCCAATCAGTCGCCTTCAGCCCCGATGGCCGCCATGTAATCATCGGTTGCAAGGATAATACGGCGACAATCTACCGCCAGACCGATGGATCATG
>NZ_JAHHPN010000061.1:0-6512 GCF_024606325.1 Endozoicomonas sp. ONNA1 | reverse complement strand
CATTGCCGCAAAGAATGAGTGTTTAATAATTCTATCCTTGCATTCTGGTTTACAGAGAAGAGGGATAGATCAACAAATAAACGTACTTCCTGTCAAAATCAAGGAAGCGTTCACCTCTAATCAGGCAACCAACAAAGTCTTGTCGGGCAGCGTGAGAATAACATCAACCAAGAAGCGCCTCATTGCAGAAGTTTGTCCCGGGCCGATTGTTTTTCAGGGGTGCATCATATGTCATCATCATCCTCAGGGAGGGGGACGCTCTTAGCTTGTTCGAGTTCTGCCTCATATCTAAGGACCTGCTCCCGGCTTATACTCACTTCAGGAGGCAGAAGCGCAGGGGCTTCTACAAACTGAATTTGTTCAGTTTTGGCCAGCTTCTTAATTAAATGGAGGAAAGGCTTTTCGAAATTGTAATTTGATTTGGCTGACATATCAAAATACTGAAGGTTCTTCTTGCGATGAAAATTTATATTTTTAGCCCTAACCTTCCTGTCCTTGATATCAACTTTATTACCAACAAGTACAATAGGTATGCCTTCACACACTCTTACCAGATCCTTGTGCCAATTGGGAACACTCTTGTAGGTAACCCGCGACGTTACATCAAACATGATAATTGCACAATCGGACTTAATATAATACCCATCTCGAAGTCCTCCGAATTTCTCCTGACCGGCAGTGTCCCAAACATTGAATCGAACAAGACCGCGATTAGTGTGAAATTGAATAGGATGGACTTCAACACCGATTGTGGCCACATATTTTTTCTCGAATTCACCAGTAATGTGTCGTTTAACAAATGTCGTCTTACCCACACCACCGTCGCCAACCAGAGCCAGTTTAAAAGTTGCCACCGGCACCGCGCTGAAAACCTGATGCCCGGAATCAGGTGATGGTCGCAGCCTGCAGACGCCAAGACAGGAATCGACGTAACAATCTAAACCCAATGTATGTTGGTGTTGTTGAGGATTTTGACTACCGCCGCCAGAGCCAGAAGACACGGGAAGGATAGCGCCTGTCATGAAGGAGGCCTTCGCCCCTGAGGCTTGCTGAGCAGATGATGCTGTTTGCTCGTTTTGTTTTTGGCTTTGTTGTTGGCCATTTCCGGGGAGCATCATAGTGGTGATCGCAAACGGGTCATCCTGACTTGCCTTCGGTTGATCCATCAGGTTGAACAGCGGAGAATCAATGCTCAAATAGCTTCGTAAAAGACAGCCGACAGCCAAAAACGCTTCCACAGGTATCCATGAATAAGGCTTTAAGCCAGAGGCATCACGAGCAGTCA
Organism: Endozoicomonas sp. ONNA1; assembly: GCF_024606325.1. Taxonomy (NCBI): domain Bacteria; kingdom Pseudomonadati; phylum Pseudomonadota; class Gammaproteobacteria; order Oceanospirillales; family Endozoicomonadaceae; genus Endozoicomonas; species Endozoicomonas sp. ONNA1. The sequence goes on along the minus strand of NZ_JAHHPN010000061.1, from coordinate 5,227 downwards.
TAACCAGTTCGTAAGCAGTCAGGAAATGCGTAGCATAAATCAATTGCCACGGGACCGACTCAAAAAAGGACGTTTTTACCCCATAATTACCGAATCTCTGAGGTTTTTCATCAGACGGCAAAATCGATTCTGCATAACCGTTTATGTCAGCAGGGTATGACGGACCGCCCGACAATGAATGCGGGTGGTCTGGCTTTATGGAAAAGCTCCATTCTGGAGAGCTTGCCTGTTGAAGCTCGACGGCAAAGCCTGTCGTCAGTGAGTCGGCCTGAGAGGTAGCTGACAAATAGAACTGCAACAACAGCAGTGTCGCTGAGAATGAGTTTTTCATGACTTTATCGTTACTCTTATCTTGCAGTTTTTAGGAAGAAGGTAGACCAAGAAAGTGATGGATCAAGAAAATAAGCATCTTTTTCTGTCAAAAGCCAAAATGTCACCGGGCAGGAATTCTTAAGGAAGAAGATCGCAGTATACAAACCACCCTTAGCCTTGAAAAAAGATCGCTAAGAAAAAATCGGGCGCTTTTTTATTTGCCGGAACCCCGGCATTAGATCAATTGACGACGAATGTCTTTCAGAAGCAATGTCTGGCACGACAGGATAGACAAAAGCTTTTCTGCTGTCCGGTAAAAAATCGAAAGGTATGTGGAGATGCCACTTATCAACACATTTGTGTTTTCAACGCCTTCTATCATTCCATCTAATACGGTGGCCATCTTGATGGCATCGTCTTCTGTGGCTCCCCAAACCTTCACTATTACTGAAGATCCTTCCACATAGATGCGCTCCGCCATCCGAGAACACTATCACGTCACAAATTCGTGGCTCAGTATGATATTTTCTTCTATGATGCGACCGTCTGATATCACATCCATCTCGGTGACATCTTCTTCTGTGACGCCACAACCCTGGAATATTACTGAAGATCCACCCACACAGTCGCTCCTCACCATCCCCTCCGCCCACTAACGCGTCGCAAAATTGTGCCCCGGTATGGTCTCTCATTTTATGCCCGAACAGCCTTTCGTCATCCCTGAAGGCAGCCCCGCATGGCATTCGCTTTCCATTCTCCGTGATCAACACCACGTCACAGACAAATTCGCTGGTATGAGCTCCATTGGCAGCCCCTGCATTCATTGATCGTAATGTCGAACTTTTTCCGGAACTCAGCGACCCATCAGCGGGTTCTCTGATTCCGGAAGGTCGGAATCTACAAACGCCATGACAGGAATCGACAAAACAATTTAAGCGCAAAGTATGCCGGTGTTGCTCAGGGTTTTCTTTACCGCCGCCAGAGCCAGAAGACAGGGCACTGATGATAGACCCACTAAGCTGGATGGCGCTTGCCCTTAAGGCATTCTGACCGGATGATTCTGATGGTTCGTTTTGTCGTTGGCTATTTCCGGGGAGCATCATAATGGTAATCGTAAACAGGTCACACTGACTTGCCTCTGATTGTTCCATCGAGCCAGACAGCGGTGAATCTCGATTCCAATAGCTTTTCAAAAGCCAGCCGGCAGCGACACACACATCTGTTGGGAGCCATGAATAAGGTTTGAAGCCGGAAGCTGCATTAGTGTTCAGGACCAGTTCGTAAGCCACCAGCAGACTCGTGGCATAAAGCGATTGACACGAAATAAACTCAATAAGGGTCGTTTTCAACTCATAACCGCCAGGTCCATGTGGATTAGCATCAGGCGGTAAATCTGACTCCGCGTGGTCATTTGTGTCAGCAATATCTGTCGATTTAAGCGACAATGTATTCATGTCACACTTTGTAGAAAAACTCTGGGTTATTGACCCCAAATTATTATCTTGAAACTCTACAACTGCACGTCTTGTCAACGGTTCGGCCTGACAGATGATAGATAATGACTCTGGCAGCAACAGCAGTGCCACAAAGAATGAGTTTCTCACTATTTCATACGTACATTCTGATTTGTAGAGAAGGAAGAAACATAGATCAAAAGAGTGATAGATCAATAGAATAAGTGTGTTTTTATTTCAACTGAAAAAACGACAGAAAAGTTGCACCGGGTAAAAAAACCACCACTACAAAACTGTCGCGATCTATTTTATTCGCCCGAATCCGGGAATTACCGCAAAAGGCGGCAAATGTCTTCCAGAACATTACCCGGAATGATGGGAACGTCTACTTTGACAAATAAGGCACTGTAACTTCCAGAATACTGCTGGCTAGAGCCACTGCCGGATGTCATCTACCTTCACTATGAACTCGGCGAATTTGCCGTCACATGTTGCAGTTGCCTCCATAGATACCTATCCCTCCCGAAAGCACGTTTTGTGCCGTTTAGAAGCCGAATCACTCTTTATCTTTCGATGGACTGAGGTCATGTTCCCCATCATCAGGCCCGGTTTTTTGGCGTACGCTTTGGTAATTCCCGGGCTCTTCAAGATTCCAGAAGAACTCTCCATCGTTCCCGAAGTTTGCCGACACAGATTGGTTGACCGTTTTGGGCTCTTGGCGTCTTCTTTTGGAAACAGCGTTTAAATACTTACGTTGCTCCGATCGTCCGCTACCACTACCGTGATCTCTTTTTTGATGATTTAAAAGAGCCTTGAAATTAATACAGATCGTCCCGCATCCACAGGTTACTGGCTCGTAGTCAATTGACCCGGCCGCATCATTTTCAAAGGCCGCTCCTGCACTCAGTGTATAGTTATTTATTGGGTCGATCTCCATCGTAAACGTAAATGCATCGGCGTATAGTTGAAAGGGTTGTGTTTCTGTCATTGCATGATGAGCGTGTTCTGTCGAATTTTCTATGGAATTCGGTAACCCTTCAGTTGATTCACCATCGGCGAATAATTGCTGCAGTTTACAAACGCCACTACAGGAATCAACGTAACAATTTAAACCCAAAGTATGTTGATGTTGTCCAGGGCCTTCGTGACCACCGCCAGAGCCGAAAGACAGGGAGTTGGTGAAACAGCTTGTATGGGTTGCCATCCCTGAAACTTGCTGCCCGGATAATGTTGCTTTCTGGTTTTGTTGTTGACCTTGTTGTTGACCATTGCCGGGAAGCATCATAGTGGTGATTGCAAACGGGTGATCCTGAATCGCCTCTCGTCGCTCAACTTGTTGCTCAAGCAGGTCAAGTTCTTCAGTCGGGCTATAGAGTGGTGAATCGGGGTTCCAATAGCTTTTCAAAAGCAAGCCGACAGCCACAAACGCTTCTGCTGGTACCCATGAATAAGGTTTGGAATTTGGAGAGCCGCCATTGGTGGCCAGCACCAGTTCGTAGGCAACCAGCAGATGGGTGGCGAAGAGCAAGCGCAACGAAATGTAATCAACAGTTGTCTTCTTTGCTTCGTCATTGCCAACTATGGGTGGTTTGTAATCAGATGGCAGATCTGATCCTGCCAAGGCATTTGTGTCTGGAATGACTGATGGGTCGCCTGGTAACATATTCGGGTCGCGCTTTATAGAAAAACTCTGTTTTGTCTGTTCAAACTCGACAACAAATCTTCTCGTCAACGTTTCGGCCTGACAGATGACAGAAAACGAAAAAAGCAGCAACACTAGCGCTGTCGAGAGCGGGAGTCTCATTATTCTATCCTTTCATTTTCATTTTGATTAGTAGAGAGGGGAAAGATAGATCAGGAAGGCGACAGATCAAGAAAGGAAGCGTGTTTTAGTCCGGTAGGAGGCCGGATCAGTCTCTACTTTCTTCTGAATGACTGGGGTCATCATCCCGCCGGGCATCAAACTTGCGTTTTCGATGCATTCTTATGTGATACGCTAGCTCTTCAGAATTGCGGCAGACCTTTCCGCATGACTGCAGACCTCTCTCTCCAAGCACTGACTGAACGCAGTTTTTTGGCCAGAAGTGGTATTCTGTTTTGTGAGACATCATGGCTTGATCATTATCAAAGGAGACCCAGCATGGATCCCATGTGCCATCCATCCGGACCACTATGTCGCCACAAAATTTATGTTTGGTGTAGCCTTGGTCTCTTCCCATTTCTTCGATGTCATCAATCAACCACTTAAGTGGCGTCCAGTGGTCTCTTTTTTTATGACTCTTCAGAGCCGTAGCATTCTTGCAGACCGTCCCGCATGACCGCACCTTGTCATCCTGCCCAACCTCTTTCACGTCACAGGTGAGTTGCCCGATGTACTCACGCCCATCAGCGCGAGTTGCACCAACGGCCCCCGAATCCGCTGAGTGCAAAGAGGGCCAATGATTTGTCGGGTTGATATCAATCGTAAATAGATGGGATTGTTGCTGAAAGGGTTGTACTTCTGTCATCACATGAGGACTTTGCCCTGTCGAACTTTCTTCCCAATTCAGCGCCCATTCAGCGGACTCTCTGCCGTAGGATGATGGTCGGAGCTTACAAAAGCCTCGGCAGGAATCTACATAACAATCTAAACCCAGAGTATGCTGATGTTGTTCAGTACCTTCATTTCCATCGCCAGAGTCGGAATCAGGGGGACTGGTGAAAGAGCCTGAAAGTCGGAAGCTGGTCGCCCCTGGGGCTTGCTGTCCGGATGATGCTGACGGCTGGCTTTCTCGTTGGCCATTTTGGCTTTGTCCGAAAAGCATCGTAATGTTCATCACGAACGGATCACCCTGACTTGCTTCCGGTTGATCCGTCCGGGTAAACAACCATGAATTTCGGTTCCAGCAGCTTTTCAAAAGCGAGCCGACAACGACAAACGCTTCGACAAGTATCCATGAATGAGGTGTGCCACTCAGAGCGGCGTCATGGGTGGTCATGGCCAGTTCGTAAACAGCCACCAGAGTGATGGCGTCAAGTAAGTGCCACGAGATTGACTCAAAAAAGGACGTTTTCACCTCGAAACCGCCAAGTCTGTGTTGTTTGCCAGCTCGCAGAGAATCTGATCCAGCACAGCCGTGTGTGTCGGCATAGTATGAAGGGTTGCCTGACAATGCTGGCTGTAAAGCCTTTATGGAAAGGGTCCTGCCGGGGGAGAATCCATCCTGTCCAAGTTCGACTATAAAATGTCTTTCCAATGTTTCGGCCTGACATATGACAGACAAAGAGAGCAGCGACAGCAACGCTACTAAAAATCGTTTTTTCAAAACTATACCCTTTGCCCCTTGCATCTGTGATACACACCATGCTTAGACATAAAAAACCCGCTGCTGCAAAAAAGGGGTGTTCGAAATAGAGCCTTCTGAGTCTATGACAAGCAGAAATCAATCACTTGACTTTGCATCATCAAGCTTTCGTTTTCG
>NZ_JAHHPN010000690.1:0-10158 GCF_024606325.1 Endozoicomonas sp. ONNA1 | reverse complement strand
ACTGAAAACCCGGCTACGCAAACAGGCCCGACTGCTCATCCGGGAAATCATTGATGAAGAGCTGGTCAGGGTCGAAGCTCAGCTGAACCGCGAGCTAAACAACTACCTGGATCATCTTCTGGACCAGATGCCCGAAAATCTGTCGGATTAACACTGCCCTGCCTGTTCCGTGTATACTGCGCGGTTTAGATCAGAACCTGTCAGAACCCTGTAGTTATGGAAAAAACGTTTAACCCTCACGCGATTGAGCGCAGCTGGTATCAGACCTGGGAAGAAAAAGGCTACTTTGCCCCCTCCGGCAAGGGCTCTCCCTACTCCATCATGATTCCACCGCCCAATGTCACCGGCAGTCTGCATATGGGTCATGCTTTTCAGGACTCTATTATGGACGCCCTGATTCGTTACCAGCGCATGAAAGGCAGTAATACCCTGTGGCAGGTGGGTACTGACCATGCCGGTATTGCTACACAGATGGTGGTAGAGCGTAAAGTGCAGGCTGAAGAAGGCAAGACACGTCACGATTTCGGCCGTGCAGCCTTTACCGACAAGATCTGGGAATGGAAAGAAAAGTCCGGTGATAACATCACCCGTCAGCTGCGTCGTCTCGGAGCCTCTGTTGACTGGGACAATGAACGCTTCACCATGGACAAAGGCTTCTACAAAGCTGTTCAGGAAGTATTCGTTCGCCTATACAAAGACAATCTGATCTATCGTGGCAAACGCCTGGTCAACTGGGACCCCAAACTTCATACCGCCATCTCTGATCTGGAAGTGCTGAACAAGGATGTCAGGGGTCACATGTGGCACTTGCGTTACCCTCTGGCTGATGGCGAAAAAACCGCAGAAGGCAAAGACTACATTGTGGTCGCCACAACCCGTCCGGAAACCATGCTGGGGGACACAGGTGTTGCCGTTAATCCCGAAGACGAACGCTACAAGAGCCTGATCGGAAAAGACATTATTCTGCCACTGGTCAACCGTCGTATTCCTGTCGTTGCCGATGAACATGCTGACATAGAAAAAGGCACAGGTTGTGTAAAAATCACTCCAGCTCATGACTTCAACGATAACGAAGTGGGTAAGCGTTGCGGTCTGCCCATGATCAATGTCATGACTCTGGAAGGGCATATCAGTGAACGGGGTGAAGTCTTTAACATTGATGGTTCCAACAATCACGACATTGACGCCCCCATTCCTGAGAAATACCGTGGCATGGAGCGTTTTGCCGCACGTAGAGCCATCATCGCTGACTTTGAAGCAGCCGGGCTACTGGAAGAGATCAAGGATCACGAACTGATGGTGCCATACGGAGACCGTTCAGACGTTGTCATCGAACCTCTGCTCACGGATCAGTGGTTTGTCCGTGCCGAGCCGCTGGCAAAACCTGCCATTGAAGCGGTTAAAGATGGCCGCATTCAGTTTGTCCCCAAACAGTACGAAAACATGTACTTTTCCTGGATGCAGGATATCCAGGACTGGTGTATCTCCCGCCAACTCTGGTGGGGCCACCGCATTCCAGCCTGGTATGATGAAAAAGGGAATGTTTATGTAGGTCGCAGTGAAGAAGACGTACGACAGGAAAACAACATTCCGGCCGGAGTCAGCCTGAGACAGGACGACGACGTGCTGGATACCTGGTTCTCTGCTGCACTCTGGACTTTTGGCACCCTGGGCTGGCCTGAAAACACAGAGCGTCTGAAAACCTTCCACCCCACAGATGTTCTGGTTTCCGGCTTTGACATCATTTTCTTCTGGGTTGCCCGGATGATCATGATGACCATGCATTTTGTCAAAGATGAAGACGGCAACCCTCAGGTACCCTTCAAGTATGTCTATATGACCGGCCTGATTCGTGATGAGAATGGCGACAAGATGTCCAAGTCCAAGGGTAACGTGCTGGACCCTCTGGATATGATCGACGGCATCAGTCTGGAAGATCTGGTTGAAAAACGCACCGGCAATATGATGCAGCCACAACTGGCGGCAAAAATTGAAAAACGTACCCGTAAAACCTTCTCTGAAGGCATAGCGGCGCACGGTACTGACGCTCTGCGTTACACCCTCTACTCACTGGCTTCTACCGGTCGTGACATTAACTGGGATATGAAACGTCTGGAAGGTTATAGAAACTTCTGCAACAAGATCTGGAACGCAGCCAACTACGTTCAGATGAACACTAAGGGTGAGGACTGTGGCCAGCATGGTGAGGACATTGAACTGACCCTGGCGGACAAGTGGGTTATTTCCCGACTGCAACGTCTGGAAGCCCAACTTGAAAAGAACCTGACGGACTTCCGTCTGGATCACGCCTCCCAGAATCTGTACGACTTCATCTGGAATGAATACTGTGCCTGGTATCTGGAGCTTTCCAAGCCTGTGCTATGGAATGAAGACGCTTCCGAAGCCCTGAAACGTGGAACCCGTCGTACACTGGTTCGGGTTCTGGAAACCATTATGCGTCTGGCTCACCCATTCATGCCGTTTATTACTGAAGAGATCTGGCAGAACATCAAGAAAGAAGCCGGCGTTAAAGGTGAAACCCTGATGCTGCAGAGCTACCCGACTTTGGATGAAAGCAAGCTGGACGAAACTGCCGAGCAGGACATCGAATGGCTGAAAGGCTTTATCACCGGCATCCGCAATATCCGTGCTGAACTCAATATTGGCCCTAGTCGTGAACTGAATGTACTGCTGCGCAACCTCTCTTCTAACGACTATCGTCGTCTTGATGAAAACAGCACTTTTCTTAAGTCTTTGGCTAAATTGTCAGACATTCGTGCACTGAACTCTGACGAAGAAGCGCCTATGTCAACCACTCAATTGGTCGGCAAGATGGAAGTTTTGGTACCGATGGCTGGCCTGATCGACAAGGACAAGGAAGCAGCCCGTCTGAGCAAAGCAGTTGAACGACTGAATAAGGAGGTTCAGCGCTTTGAAGGCAAACTGGCCAATGAAAAGTTCATCAACAACGCCAAACCCGAAGTGGTTGAAAAAGAGCGCGGAAAGTTGGCCGAAGCCCTGGCTGCCAGAGAACGTTTGGATGAACAGCTCAAAGCGATTCAGGCTCTGTAAAAAACGGTAGACGTTCAGTTTACCTTTTTTGACTCCTGAATGAACGAAAGGCCTGTGAGCAGAAGCAGACAGGCCTTCTTTAGCGATTTGCCAGGGACGCAAAAGCAGTTGCCCCTAATCGTTGTTTTTCCGGAATTGATTCCTGATCCGTTGCAATCTTATCCACTCTTCTTCAGCAGCCAGTAGCTCTGAAAACAGCTCGTGCCCAACGACCGAATCAGAATCACCGTCTTCTTCAACACCCTCTGCCCGCTCTTCAATCCAGAAGTGCTCAAATCGATCTTCAATCTGAAGGTTCAACAAATTAGCCCGTACGACTCTGGAATCATCATCTATTCTGAGAATGACTTCCCTGTCAGAGAAAAACCGTTTAACCCTTGCAAACAAGCTCTTCCAGAAAAAAAGAAACTCACCTTTTTCAAGATTTCCCGGACCTGAAGTGGGCTCATCACCCTGATCAGAATCGTCAATCATAATTCGCCCTTACTGAACGGTCTTATAAATTGATTATAGAACCCCGCTTTTCTCTGGTCTGACATCCAGATTACGGCATTATTGACAGCATTTAATCAGGCAAGGAAGAAGACTCGGCAAACCCATAAAGTGGGTAAAAAGTCATCAGGAGAGAGAAAACGGAGGAATAAAGAAACGAATGAAACAAGGCCAGCCCCAGGAAGCTGACCCAATTCAGGCGCCTGAACACTTATTTGATATCAAGAACCTGCTCTTCAATCTTCTGCTTCCAGATTTGTGGTCCGGTTTTGTGGACAGAATCACCGGTGTGATCCACCGCTACGGTCACTGGCATATCCTTGACCTCAAATTCGTAGATGGCTTCCATCCCCAGCTCAGGGAAGGCAACCACTTCTGCTTTCTTGACAGCCTGGGAAACCAGATAGGCGGCTCCACCCACGGCGATCAGATAGACAGATTCGTTATCCCTGATCGCATCAATCGCAGCATCACCCCGTTCAGCCTTGCCAATCATTCCAGCCAGACCTGTCTGCTCCAGCATAGTGCGGGTAAATTTGTCCATACGGGTAGAAGTCGTCGGACCCGCCGGACCAACCACTTCATCACGAACCGGATCAACAGGTCCTACGTAATAAATAAAGCGACCTTTCAAATCAACAGGCAGCTCTTCACCACAGGACATCATATCAACCATGCGCTTGTGGGCAGCATCGCGACCCGTCAGGATTTTTCCTGACAGCAGTACTGTGTCACCGGGTTTCCAGCCTTTGATCTCTTCTTTTGAGATGTCGTCAACATTGACTTTTCGCACCCCTTCACTCATATCCAGAGCGACTTCAGGGTAATCATCCAGACTCGGAGCTTCCTGAATCACGGGGCCACTGCCGTCCAGTACAAAATGTGCATGTCGTGTAGCAGCACAGTTTGGAATCATCGCTACAGGCAGAGAAGCAGCATGAGTCGGGTAATCCTTGATTTTGATATCAAGCACTGTGGTGAGACCGCCCAGACCCTGTGCACCAATACCCAGACTATTAACGGCATCCATGATCTCCAAACGCAGTTCTTCAACCCGGTTAACGGGTCCGCGCTCTCTGAGTTCATGAATATCGATAGGTTCCATCAGGGATTCCTTGGCCAGCACCATGGCTTTTTCGGCCGTACCACCGATACCAATGCCCAGCATACCCGGAGGACACCAGCCCGCACCCATCGTTGGCACAGTTTTCCTGACCCACTCAACAATATCATCAGACGGATTAAGCATAGCCAGCTTGGACTTGTTCTCAGAACCGCCTCCTTTGGCTGCCACCTGGACATCAACAGTATCCCCTGGCACCAAAGTCATATGGATAACAGCAGGTGTGTTGTCTCTGGTATTTTTACGGGCACCTGCCGGATCTTCCAAAACGGAGGCACGGAGAACATTTTCCGGGTGCGTGTAGGCACGGCGAACACCTTCATTCACCATATCCTCGACACTTCGGTCACTTTCGAAGCGGACATTCATACCGATTTTGAGAAAGACAGTAACAATACCGGTATCCTGACAAATGGGTCGTTTACCCATGGCACACATTCTGGAATTAATCAGAATCTGGGCCATGGCGTCTTTGGCTGCCTTGGAGGGCTCTTTCTTCCAGGCATCATGAACAGCGTGAATAAAGTCCAGCGGATGATAACAGGAGATAAATTGCAGAGCGTCAGCTACGCTCTCAATCAGATCCTCTTCACGAATTAATGGCATTGCGCTCCCCAACTCCCATGTTCGGTCCAGATACCTGTCGTGCCCAAAGCACAGCTCCAACAGACTCCGGATTTGCAAGCTTCAAAGTATTACGATCTCTGAAGAACAGCCTTCAGGACCCTGACCGGTTAACCGGCTCTGTTTTTCGTTACTGCTCTGAACAGAAACGTCTGTCGTGCAGATCAAAACATCAATGAAGAACCCATCGAAACCTGACAGTTTTAACGGTTTCCTATGGACTTCCCCTCCTCATTTGCCCGGCCAGTATATCAATGCTTGGCATCAGAAAACATGGATTGAAAACAGGATCTTTCACTTTTTATCACGGATTACCGAAACAAAACGACACATTATACCTGACAACACGGGTTACAGCAGAATCATGGTTTCGGTTGATACGCTAAAGCGGAAAAACACAAAAGCATTGCAAAGAGTGCTTTTCTACAGAACAGAAAAGGTTGAAATGAGAGGATAAGTGCAACCTGTTGAGATTTTAGATATGAATCAGTTAAAGGAGGATGTCGGGGAGGATTGCCAGCTCTCCAGTTACATAGCTAATGTCCAAAGCTACTGCCTGACATCAAAATAGTGACGAGTGCAGAGTTACCCGCAGCATCGCTGGGCAGGAAATTGAAGTTAAGGGCTGGATTCTATGAACATATTTACTACAGAGCTTATGGAATCAATTTCATCAATGACCTGCAATTTTATTTTTGGCATCACCCATATTGTTTTGGCGTCTGATGAGGGGTAGGACTCTATTATCTGACTGACACCAAAAACTTTCGGGTAAATAAGCTCTTCCCGGATCTTTCTAATTGCCCGCCTCTTTACTACCTTCCAGGTTTCCTGAAGGTTATTATCCGGCAATAATTTGACTGACGAGCTGGCTTGAGGCGGTTTGCGGAATATATTAATTGCATACTTTGAGTCATTAGATGAAAGGGAGTCTATCTGAGCTGTTCCCTCCGCAGTGTTGGCGCTGACAAGTATCGTTACTGGAATAGTAACCGTTTTTTCTCTCATCTTTTTTTTTGATTTTGATGTGCGTGGGGGCTCAATACCTAAAAGAAGTTGCCCTGTGATATGAAAGTGATAGTGATCGTGCTCACTTATAGTAGATCTTTCAGAAGCAGCGCCATGGGAGGACTCTTCTTCCGGAGGTAGCAGTCCCGGGGTGGCATCAGTTAATGACTTTGCATGAGACTCGGTTCTTATCAGCTTCGGTCGCGAGGCCTCCTTAATGGCACTTTTGCCTGAAGCTGGTCGTTTTCGTGATGCTGGTTCATTTTCAACACTGGATGAAGCAGTGCTCCCGGAAATAGTAACTGTTGGATCTTTAAGAATGGGGTCAATCACATATAACTGATCCTGGTTTTGGATTTCAATGGGTCCTATCGGGAGGGCAAGGGGGAAGCCAGATCGTTGATCACCCTCAGTAGATGACATTTGAATTAATGTCTCGGGTGAAAACTCTTGAAGAGGCTCATGAGTCACTACGCCTTGATCTAAGGAAGGAGACAACAACCGATTTTGATTTAAAGAGTAAGAAGCCGGCCAGAGCTCCATACTAAAAAGCGAGTTTTTCCTATAAATAGTTTCAGGGAGGATAATTGCAACACTTGGCTTTAGTGACTGTGCCGGGTGTGTATAGGAACCGAGAGAATGTGAAATAATAAGGTGGCAACTATCCCCTTGTCGATGTGCGACGACAATTTCATCGTATAACTCATCAAAAATAACACTGTACTCGGTGATGCTATCAGCCAAATCATCATCTGCGTTAGCATTCATGGCTAAATATCCAAGTGTAAGGGTAAAGAAAGTTCTTGCGAAAAGACTATAGGAAACCATGCTTTGTCACCTATTTGACTACTGGACAGAAACATTCTATCCCATCCATCACTGCTAATCGGCACTCATAGTAGCACATAACCTCTGGTTCAAGCGCCAGGCATCAGCGCATTCCTTTGAAACATTTGGTATTTTTAAGGAAGTATGACTATATTGACGTCTTCGTCTTGTTGTTATTTGTAGCCAGAAAATGCTACAAACTTTTTTATACGAGAAACTTCATGTTTAATAAACTATACCCTTTGCTTTTTTTTATATTTTCATTCTGCTCCTGGACTTGGGCGACCGTAGAAATCATTGGGCCAGACACTTTTACCTATACAGATAGTACAGGTAGTAAAAAAACTCGACAAATTCGTGGCTACACCAGGCCTGAGAATCTTGAGCAATATTTACAACTGGCCGCTGCCAACTCTGAAACCACCCTGAAGATTGATAGAGACCTCAAAGAGAGAAGAATAAGTAAAGTTTACTTTATTCAGTTTTCAGCTGATCCCGAAGGCATTGTTGACCAGAGTGAAAATATTGGTTTTATCGTCATTTTGAACGATGGAACAGCTCTCCTTAGTTTTGATTATTTATCCTCACCAATGAAAATTGCAAGCACCTATGATCAAACCAAAGCAAGAGATAGACTAGAGTCTCATATTTACAATCATGCTGTACAATTCGGTTTTTTGGATCAAGGCTCAATGGAGTCTGTTTTATGGTCCATGCCCTCATCCTCGAATCAGAATTTCAAGCAATTAGGCTTTCGGAGAGACAAGAAAAAAACCACCAGATATCAAGCAACCTTTCTGATTCCCTATCTAAATCTATCGGGACAGGGAACCTTAGAAATAAGAAATATTGGCACCTACCAATACACTATTCTTGAGTCTGCTTCGGTACAGTTATAGGAAGCTAAAGCCAAATTCAGCGGCTACTGAAAGCAGCCTGTTGGTATTTTTGCAGGCTCTGGTCTCGAATAGTTAATATTCCTAACACACTTGTTCCTATTGATAGAACTCTTTCGCAACAGCATAGTCAAATCAACTATCAACAATCCAAACTGTTTATTTCTTAAGGAGAATAAAATGCAAGGGATAGCTAAAGCAGCTCTATTACAACCGAGTACAAAAGGCGATTCAAACAAAGAAAGCCTATCTATAGGTAACTTCGCCAATAAATCTGTAAGCCTTACATCTCTGAGCTTTACTTATTTCCCCAAAAGCCAATCTTTAATTTCTGCTGTAAAATTAACGGAAAGAGAGGCGATTCAACGAGATGTATTAACAATATATTACCCCAGAGGTAGCATTTATTTTGGCTCTGGAGAATGTCAAAATCAATTGAATTATGATATTGAAGATATGATTTTTAATAGTGATCTGGACCATAAAGCAGAGTTACATAAACCAGAGAACCCGACTAGAACAAATAACGAGGAAAAAGGTTGGCACTGCCACATTAAAGTAAATAGAAAAGATCTTCCTGATTTTTTAGGGCGCGTTTTTATAAGGCATAAAGTAGATACGACTAACGATGCTACTCATAAAAGTCAATTTTTGTACTCGATGTCGGCGCTTAGAGAAACACCCAGTCTTGGTGGGCTTACTTTTAAAGATGGGAGCATTACACAAAATGCTGAATGTACCGATATGAAAAAAAGTTCACCTTTAAATACAGATAGCTTTAGGTCAGTTGAGTATATTGATTAAAGCTCGTAACACCCGCTTCAGCCACGTGCCTGAGGCGCAACGGATGGTGGGACGAAGTCTCAAAACGAAATGGTATCATTTGTTAGCTGTTATGCTTGTTTTTCAAGGATAAGTACAATGAAAAAATATATTTTAATAATCGCAATATTCTGCTCATTAGTAATTCAACATGCAAAGTCAGACACCTCGCTCTTAAAAACAGAGGATGAATTTAACTCTTTGCACACATTAATAAATATGAGCCTCACAGACTCAGACTCAGACTCAGACTCAGACTCAGACTCAGACTCACTGAATATAGAAGATAAAGAATCCAACATAATGATCGTTCTAATAAAAGAGTTAGATTTTAACAATCAACTTTATTATGGATTATTATCAGGTGCAATACATTCTATACAATATCAAATTTTGGCTATTTTCGTTTTACGCCCTCTGTCATTAATACATGACCCATACAATGGAGAATTAAAATTTAATGAGGCTATTATAGGAGCTGTCATTGAAGAGGTGATATTTAATGGACACTTACTCCGTTTAATCAATTTCTCTATAGAATCTGCAACTAATAGAATCAACAATCATGATGAAAAAATATTTATTTTTAGTAACATCATCAAATCTACATTGTTTGGACTTTTACATCTTACCAACCCTAACCCATTAACAGCACAAGTCGTGATGTCAACGATAAACTCATTCAGTAGAGGACTGCTTTCTAAACATTATGGTTTACTAAGTGCGACAGTATCTCATGTTACTTTAAACTCCATTGGCTATTTAATCTACCTTTATAAAGGAAACTCTTTTTAGCAGCTAACCGCTATTAGAAGTCAAACGTGCGACGTTAGATATTATACTCCCCAAGTCTTCCGCAGAACCTCCTCAGTTTTTTTATTCTTAGTCAAAGTAATTTTGATAACTTTCAAAATCTGCTTTAGCTTTCAGATATTCTTGGCCTCCCGGAAAGCCTTTGTTTTTGTCGGGAGGTAAAAATAAAAGCTCTGTTAAAACTTCATTGTTTTTTCTTTTCCACTTGACTTCATACCTTGGCAATATAAGTGATAAGAAGTCCCCCGACTCCTTTGTAAATCCAAACCAACGACCTGTATACCAGTACAAATCATCATCTAAAGACACACCTATTGGTCGTTCTGAATATTCATGTTTTATTCGATTAAATATAGGAAACGCACCAAAAAAGCCAGCCAAATAAGAACTTTCAGGCAAATCAAAACTAAAAAACGTGCAACCACCTCCGTATGCAGAGTTTATTTCGGAGACAACATTAACACCCATGTAGTTATATTC
>NZ_JAHHPN010000689.1:0-14774 GCF_024606325.1 Endozoicomonas sp. ONNA1 | reverse complement strand
AGTGTGCGACTTGAATTAAATGCTCTGAACTTTTTATACAAAAAGGAACTGAACGGAGTGCCTTAAACTCAGGCACCCTGAAATATCAAAAGCTTTTGACATTGGAAAGGTTAGGCTTGGCGTCTTTATTCTCTTTATAGATAAGAGCAATGTTGCCAATGGTTTGAATCAGTTCTGCATGAGTCCGGTTGCACAGTTCGGTAATGGCTTCTTTCTTGATTTCACGATCGCCTAAGGCAAACTTTATCTTGATCAGCTCGTGATCGTGCAGGGCACGCACTGTCTCTTCAATAACACCATCACTCAGACCGTTGCCCGCTACCATTACGACAGGTTTCAGCTTGTGACCGAGGGAACGGAAGTGTCTCTTTTTTTCAGAACTAATGCTCATGATTTCAGAATCCTGAGGCTGAATATTCAGTAAGCCGATTGCCTACAGCCATGACAACCGGGCAACAGGTTCCTGGTGGGCGATAAAACAAGGTTGTATATCACATACCTCAGTCGGGGGCTCGCTTCCCGGTTTTTGTTAAGATTGGGAAAGACCGGCTTGGAAACTGTTGATCAAAAGTTCATCATTGTACTTTATTCTCTATGGCTCACAAGTCCAAGAGTCATGAATAAAGTTTTTAAGGTAGATAGTGTAAGGTAGAAATGGCCAGATCCAAAAGCAGTGCCCGCTGGCTACAGGAGCACTTTGAAGACGAATATGTTAAACGCTCACAAGAAGACGGCTACCGTTCCCGGGCCAGCTACAAGCTGATCGAGATTCAGGAGAAGGACAAGCTGATCAAGCCGGGGATGAAAGTGGTTGATCTGGGTGCGGCTCCGGGCGGCTGGTCCCAGGTAGCTATCGAGATGGTAGGTGATAACGGTCGTGTGGTGGCTTCAGACATTCTTCCCATGAACCCCATTGCCGGGGTTGACTTTGTTCAGGGCGACTTTACCGAGGACGCTGTACTGGAAAAAATCCTTGAAACTATCGGCAGTGACAAAGTAGACCTTGTAATTTCAGATATGGCCCCCAATATGAGTGGTACGCTGGCCGTTGATCAGCCCAGAGCTATGTATCTGGCTGAGCTGGCTCTGGATCTGGCCAGGCAGGTGCTGAAGAAAAACGGCTCTTTCCTGACCAAAGCATTTCAGGGGGAAGGGTATCAGGAGTATCACAAGGACATGAAAACCTCATTCCAGAAAGTGATTACCCGCAAACCAGGCTCTTCAAGGGCAAGGTCCAGAGAGGTGTTTTTGTTGGCCAGAAATTTTGTATCCTGAGAACATTTACTTAACCGGGATGTTGGAGTGTTCTGATTGTTCAAGGGGGGATGGTTAAGCGCTATCGAATCTTGACAGAAACCTGACAACCCGTCAGGTAAACCAGAAAAACCTTGTCGCAGCGCAGTTTAAAGCAGACCTGCCGGTATTATAGATTTTTTCTATCTGCCCAATAGCCAGCTGATGACTGTCCCCCTCTCTGCCATTCGTGTATGGTAGGAGGTGCGAATTAACCATACGAGAGAGCAGAGCCGGTAATTATGCCCTTTAAAACCGTTCGCCACAGGCTTCAGTACGCTCAAGTGAGGGTAGCCCTTTGAATGATATGGCAAAAAACTTGATTTTATGGGTCATCATTGCCCTGGTGCTGTTGACCGTATTCAAAAACTTCGATGGAATGCAGTCCTCTACCCAGAAGCTCAGTTATTCTGACTTCATCAGTGCGGTAGAAAATCGTCAAGTCAGCAAAGTAGTGATTGACGGATTTACTATTACCGGACTCATGAACAGCAGTGAGCGTTTTGAGACCAACCTGCCCCCGGCAGTGCCCGATAATCAGTTGATGGACGAGCTGCTGCGCGGCAACGTTCAAATCGAATCCAAGCCTATTGAAAAGCAAAGCATCTGGACACAGTTGCTGGTTGCCAGTTTCCCGATTCTGGTGATTCTTGCTGTCTTCATGTTCTTTATGCGACAGATGCAGGGTGGCGGCGGTGGCCGTGGTGGCCCGATGAGCTTTGGCAAGAGTAAAGCCAGGCTGCTGTCGGAAGATCAGATCAAGACCACTTTTGCTGATGTGGCAGGTGTTGAAGAAGCCAAGGAAGACGTACAGGAGCTGGTAGATTTTCTGAAAGATCCGGGCAAGTTCCAGCGTCTGGGTGGCCGCATTCCTCGTGGCGTGCTGATGGTAGGTCCTCCTGGCACAGGTAAAACCCTGCTGGCCAAGGCTATTGCCGGTGAAGCCAAGGTGCCTTTCTTCACCATTTCTGGCTCCGACTTTGTTGAAATGTTTGTGGGTGTGGGTGCTTCCCGTGTCAGAGACATGTTCGAACAAGCTAAAAAGCAGGCACCATGCATTATCTTCATTGACGAGATTGATGCAGTGGGTCGTCACCGTGGTGCTGGCATGGGCGGTGGTCATGATGAGCGTGAACAAACACTTAACCAGCTGCTGGTAGAGATGGATGGTTTTGAAGCAAACGACGGTATCATCGTAATTGCTGCAACCAACCGTCCAGATGTACTGGATCCGGCGCTTCTGCGTCCCGGCC
The DNA here is from genome assembly GCF_024606325.1 of Endozoicomonas sp. ONNA1. Taxonomy (NCBI): domain Bacteria; kingdom Pseudomonadati; phylum Pseudomonadota; class Gammaproteobacteria; order Oceanospirillales; family Endozoicomonadaceae; genus Endozoicomonas; species Endozoicomonas sp. ONNA1. The sequence goes on along the minus strand of NZ_JAHHPN010000689.1, from coordinate 12,228 downwards.
GTTTTGACCGTCAGGTTGTGGTGGGTCTGCCAGACATCCGAGGACGTGAACAGATTCTGAAAGTACACATGCGCAAGGTACCTATTGGGGATGACGTTGAGCCTGCAGTGATTGCTCGTGGTACTCCGGGTTTCTCCGGTGCCGATCTTTCTAATCTGGTGAACGAAGCGGCATTGTTTTCTGCCCGCGCCAACAAGCGCACGGTGGGTATGCACGAGTTCGATCTTGCTAAAGATAAAATCATGATGGGTGCTGAGCGCAAGTCCATGGTGATGAGCGAGAAAGAAAAACGTAATACGGCCTATCATGAAGCTGGTCACGCTATTGTTGGCCGTCTGGTGCCTGACCACGATCCGGTATACAAGGTCAGTATTATTCCTCGTGGTCGTGCATTGGGTGTCACCATGTTCCTGCCTGAGGAAGATCGTTATAGCCAGAGTAAAGAAGCTCTGATGAGTCAGATCTGTTCACTCTTTGGTGGTCGCATCGCTGAAGAAATGACGCTGGGTAAAGCGGGCGTCACCACCGGTGCATCCAACGATATTCAGCGTGCAACCCAGATTGCCAGAAATATGGTGACCAAATGGGGGCTGTCCGAGAAGCTGGGACCTCTTCAGTATGATGATGAAGAAGGCGAGGTATTCCTGGGCAAGAACTACGGCAGTGGCGGCGGACGCATGAATGTGTCTGGCGAAACCGCCAAGATGATCGACGAAGAAGTGCGTAGCATCATTGATGAGTGCTATAACACTGCTGAGCGACTTCTCAAGGAAAACCGCGATAAGCTGGACCTGATGTCAGATGCGTTGATGCAGTATGAAACCATTGATACTGATCAGATTGATGACATTATGTCAGGCAAGAAGCCTCGTCCACCTAAGGAGTCTTCTGGTTCCTCATCTAACGGTGACGGTGATGCAGGTATCAAGGCGGAAGAGGCTCCTGAAGCATCTGAGCCAAAAGTTGCCGACAGCGATGATGATAAGAAAGGACCTATCGGTGGGCCTGCTGGCGAACACTGATCCCTTCTGACAAAACAAAAAAGGCAGGATTGTTATCCTGCCTTTTTTGTATGATTTGTCCCGTCCTGAAATAAGTTGACAATGTGGAGACTTATTATGGACATCCCACCAGCCATGATTGCCGATCAGTTTTGCCGGTGAAGAGGTTGATAATGCGGTTGGCTGTGTGGCGCAGAATAATTAGCTTATATAGCGATGCATAAATTCTTGGCTATTCTCTCTTTGTACTACGAATAATGATATTGGCCAATGGCGTTCCTTTATTTTTCCAGAACAGAAAGTCAGCACAGGCTGCTGACGTTTTCTATCAAACAAAGAGGGCGAAGTTGGTATTATTGACTAAGTTATGAGAGAAATTGGTGCATTATTACCACTCATTCATAGCCTTAATAGCGTTTGTTTTTTCACAAGCCACGGTGGTTATGCAGTTGTGCTATTCCTCAACCATCATTGAACGGCATAATCCTCACGGGCACAGGGTTCGGATTGAGGTTAATGATGGTGAAGATCTGCAGGATGTGAGTCAGTGGCAATTAAGTTTGCTGCTTCCGGAAGGTTTCAATGACCGAAACAGCATCCTTTGCTTTAAGGCTCCCGTGGCGCCGACAGACTCGAACAGTATCGCAATATTAGTTACGAACGACCAGAACAACCATTGCTATCAGCTAGCGATAACGACGGAGGAACAGATACCCGCCTCCCAATATGCCTCACAGCGTGTTTCTGAAAACGGCACGCTTGTTCGCTTAAAATCTACGACGGCAGACAGACCAGAGCTTATTTCTGTAACCATAGATCCACTCCTGAATGGCAAACCCTGTGCTACCTCACTGACCCTTTTGGCCTACTCCAACAACATTAGGAGTGGGATGGAAACCGGTCAAGCCCGAAATAACAGATTGATAGGAGGCAAACTCGCTGGTATTGCCGATTTTCCCAGCGGCGGGAACGAGGTAGGCTCTATCCGCTCCCACCCCCCGCTCTTGAGTGGTGGCATGTCATCGGGATCATTCGAAACAGACCTGATTATCCTCAAATCTCTCATCACATGGCTGAGGTCCACAGGTAAGGATTCTACTTCATTTGAGGAACAGTTATCCCCGGCACGTATGAAAATTACACGCGTTAATGCTGATGGCTCTTCCAGCGAAGCTGCTATCCCCGTTGGCTGCCTTGACTTCCTCGATATTCGACAACTGACCGATGTTGATTTCTGGAATACTCTCTTCCAGCGTGCTGTCACTTCTTGTCCAGCCAGTGAAAGCCTTCAGTGGCAGCTTGGCTGTTTCAAACTGCTTCTAGAGCGTACCGTCTTCAAGACCAACCATGGCGGTGGTCTGAAGGCAGGTAATGGGGATGGAAAATCCTCTGGTAGCGCACCCAATGCAAAACCAAAGAACGAAAATAACGACCATCAAAAGGAGCAAAGAGGAGAACCTGAAGGCCAGGAGAACCCATCACCTGGAGAAGGCAGTGAAGGCAGTGGGAATGGCAATAACAGAAAAGACGACGATGGAGAGAAGAGTGAAAAAAATGCTACGGCTCAAGACATTAAGGTAATTGCGAGTCGGCTTGTAGCCATCATTGAAAGCGAGGATCGCGATGCAGTTTTTAAACTGAGGCAAATACTGGATGAGCTGAATATGCCTCAGCGTTTGCAAGTTTTGGAAACAAAAAGCACAAACACCAGAGGTGATCCCCTCACTCCTCTTGAGGCGGTACTGGAACTGCAGCGTTCTTCCCGTGAGAATTCATTGCGCAACCGATTTATCGAGCAGCTGATAGAAGCTACAAGCGATAAAAAACAGACTTTGAATGATCTTGGCATTCTGTCTTCACTTCAACCGATCATTTCAGCTGACGAGGCGCAACCCAGAGTTGGCGAAAACAACCTGGTGATTTTGCATAAGATTGTTCAGGACATCATCCTTAAGGTCAATCAGCCTGGCCAGCAGTCGCCAATAGGACAATTTGAAAAATGTTGCTTTGCTGAATATTTTGTTCAATTGTTCCTGCGCTATTCAAATCCGGTTGAACTTATTCGTAATTTGTTAGGGGAAATATCAGATTCAGTCATAAGTCGCGATATTATGGTTTATGCACAATTATTTACATTTTCTACTTCTTTGTCAGGTACCTTTAGACGATTTGATCAGCACCCGTCGTCCCGTGAATTAATACACTTTACAGATAAACTGTGTATGCAGATGCAATCTTGTTCTTTACCACAAGAGACTGTAATCAGTAATAGCGATAACACCTCCAACGAAATAATTGCCGGCAATGCAAATACATTCACCGATCCCGTTCGGCAAGTTGATAGCTACAGAAGTGCCTCTGGCTTTGCTGGAAGTTCCTCTGAATCACCATCTGATAAATACTTACAGCAGGGGGCAAGGCCAAAGAAGCAGCCTAACCTTGCTGATAATGAAGACGGCAGGCCCGACGATCATGGGTCTGAAAATTTGAATCGTGATTTGAATAAGTTAGAACGTATTGTAGGTAAGTATCATAGTCTTATAAAAGACATTGAGCCGAAAAGAAGCGCTAAGGAAAAAGAAAGGAAAAAAAGACAGCATATAGAAAGGCAACAGGCTGAAGAGTTAACTGAAAAGGTTCAAAGGTTAACAATAGAGAATCAAAATCTAACTGCAGATGATCAGAGGTTTTGGGGACGGGTGGCCTGTTTAGAGACTGAAAATCAGCGCTTAAGGGAGCATATCGAAAAGGTGGAGGATGAACTCAGAAAGCAACAAGAATTAGTAGAGTTTATGATCCATCAAGCACTCCAGCAGTTGACAGCGGCTATCTCGGCGATGTCAGATAATGGCCCGGGGCATTTTACTTCTTGCCAGCAGTCGAGTCCTTATAATCTGGGGGCAAACCCATTGGATGAGGAGTTACCGCTGCCTCAGCAAGAAACCCTGCAGCCATTGTGCGAACATTACCATAGGCGCTGCCTTGTGAGATTTAATTGCTGCGGCCTTTATTTCCCCTGCCATAGATGTCATAACGAAAACGATAGATGCCAAACGACAAACTCCAGTGGTGTTGATGCAACACACCTCCTGTGTATTCTCTGTAAATACAAAGGGGAAATTACGGAAGGCTCCCAGATATGCCCGGAATGTAACGAGCGTATGTCGGACTTTTACTGTGCAAAGTGCAAGCTCTTCACCGCAGCAGTGCTAAACCCATTCCACTGTGATAAATGCGGCATTTGTCGAATATACGAAGATAAAACCTATCACTGTGATGTTTGCAATGTCTGCCTGGATAAAAGGTTGAAAGGTGATCATATATGCCGACCCGATTCAGGACACGATGAGTGCTGCATCTGTCTGGAAGACGTCTTTACCGGTTGCCTGATACTCCCCTGCTCCCACAAAGTCCATAAGGAATGTGGCGTGGCAATGATTGAAAACAGGGTAAGAAGCTGCCCGGTGTGCAGGTATCCCCTCAATTGACATCCTCTCGCCCCTGAAGGAGCGAGATTCCCGTTAGTCACCTAACAGGAATCCCCGTCCTTTAGAGGGTGTCAATTACACAAGCTCTGAAGCTTTGACAACAAAAAGCTCTTATCAATTCCCCTGTGTTAAAGCCCGGGCATCCGGGATGTTCAAGGAAAGCCAAATTTATCAGTAAATTTCCGTTATGAATGGGTGATAACTGAATAGGAATCATCTAATCGATTGGGTGAAAGTCCCATACCTGAATCCGTGACTTCACTTCCCGGATATTCCCCTGCAACGCCGACAGCTCAATGGTTTTCGTGTAAAATCATCTGATCTGAATGTTCAAATGAAACTGAGTCTCTGCAATTGGCGTGAAATCAGGCAGTTCCTGAGTCTGGAAGATGTTTGGTGGTATTCGTAGTTTAGGTCTATGAAAAAATGCAAAAGTTGAATTGTGCCGGAAAAACTCTAACCTTTGACCGAACGCTGGTCATGGGAGTATTAAATATTACCCCCGACTCCTTTTATGAAAGCAGTCGTTATCAGAATCTTGATCAGGTGCTGAGTATTGCTGAACTCATGGTTCGGGATGGTGTGGATATTCTCGATGTGGGTGGTGAATCCACAAGACCAGGAGCAAACGGGGCAGTCACCTGTGAGCAGGAGCTTGAAAGGGTAATGCCGGTTCTGGAGGTTTTGAGAAAGAACTTTGATCAGGTAATCTCTGTGGATACCAGCTCGGCCCTGGTTATTTCGGAAACCAGCAAAGCCGGTGCCGGAATGATTAATGATGTGCGTGCCCTGCTCAGGCCGGGAGCTCTGGAGGCGGCAGCTGCCACCGATCTTCCTGTTGTGCTGATGCACTCACTGGTTGAACAGCCCGGGCCGGGTTTTGTGCCTCATTACGATGATGTGACGGGTGTAGTCAATGACTACCTGCTTGAACGTGTCAGGGTCTGCGAAGCAGCAGGTATTGCAAGGGACCGACTGATTCTTGACCCGGGATTCGGGGGCGGTATGTTTGGAAAAACGCCTGCCTATGATCTGCAGTTGCTAAAACATTTGGATCGTGTGCTTGATCTTAACTTTCCGGTTCTGGCTGGTATGTCCAGAAAGTCATTTATTGGTGCTGTGCTGAATAAGCCTGCGGAGCAGAGGTTGAGTGCCAGTCTCGCTGTCGCCACTCTGGCTGCTCAGGCTGGAGCTCAGATCATTCGAGTTCATGATGTCGCTGAAACGGTTGATGCTGTTCGCATGGTGGATGCCGTCAGGAACGCTTAAGGTGGTTTAATCGCCTGCTGTTCTGGGCAGGCATTGGCTGATGCTGTTTTGTTCTTCTCTTTCTTTAATTGCGCATGCTGTAAGTTCGGGTGCGAAGAGTTTTGTCATTTGTAAGACAATCATTGCTATTAAGTCTGTATGACAGTCATGTCATAATTTAAGACATATCTTCAGTATTTTATGTTCTGCCCCGCTATTCAGGTGAGTTAGGACATCTTCTGTTATTACCTGTCACTCCTTTTTGTCTATTCATTTGAGAGTGCTGTCTGGCAGCAGATTCAGGCATCAGGTTATTGAATAAGGGTTGCTTTATGGGTCGCAAATTTTTCGGCACCGATGGTATTCGTGGCAAGGTGGGTGAGTTTCCCATTACCCCGGATTTTGTTCTCAAGCTAGGCTGGGCTGCGGGTAAGGTGCTGGCTGCAGAGGGTGAAGGTAAAGTCGTTATTGGTAAAGATACCCGTATCTCCGGCTATATGTTTGAGTCTGCCCTGGAGGCAGGCCTGTCTGCGGCAGGTATTGATGTGTGTTTGACCGGTCCTATGCCGACACCGGCTATCGCCTATCTGACCCGTACTTTTAATGGTCAGGCCGGAATTGTCATTAGTGCCTCTCATAACCCTTTTTACGACAATGGTATCAAGTTCTTTTCTGGTAATGGCAGCAAGTTGCCGGACGATGTTGAAGCAAAAATCGAAGCTCTGATGGAAGGTGAGATTGAGGTCGTTGACTCCAATGGGTTGGGTAAGGTGACCAGACTGGATGATGCTTCCGGCCGCTATATCGAATATTGTAAAGCCAGTACTGCTTACCCTCTTGACCTGCGTGGTATGAATATTGTGATTGATGCCGGTCATGGCGCTACCTATCAGGTGGGTCCTGCAGTTTTCAGAGAGTTGGGTGCTAATGTCCATGCCATTGGAATTAACCCGAACGGTCTGAATATCAATGAATGTTGTGGTTCTACTCAGCCTGATAAGTTGGCTGAAATCGTCATAGAGCGTGGAGCCGATATGGGTATCGCCTTTGATGGTGATGGTGATCGCGTCATCATGGTGGATGACAATGGTGAGATTGTTGATGGTGATGAGTTACTGTTTGCTATCGCTCTGGATCGTCGTCAACATAATGAGCTGAAGGGCGGCGTGGTTGGGACTCTGATGACTAATCTGGGAATGGAAAAAGCTCTGGAAGCCAGAGGTATTCCCTTTGCCCGGGCCAGGGTCGGTGATCGTTATGTCAATGAGTTGCTGCTGAAACATGATTGGCAGCTTGGTGGTGAATCATCAGGTCATATCATTTGTAAAGATGTATCCACCACCGGTGATGGTATTGTCTCTGCGCTCCAGGTTCTTAAAGCTGTTGTTCGTTCAGGTAAGAAAATGTCTGAGCTGCGTGAAGGAATGAGCAAGTATCCGCAGACCATGATTAATGTTCGGGTTAAAGAGAAAAAAGATACTGACAAAGTGCCGGGTATTGTTTCAGCCATACAGGAGTCTGAAGCTGAACTGGCAGGTCGTGGTCGAGTGCTCTTGAGGCCTTCCGGTACTGAGCCGTTTATCCGTGTCATGGTAGAGGGTGAGAATGCTGAGGAAGTGCGTGCTCACACTGAAAGACTGGCTAAGGTGGTTGAGCAGGAAATGTCCTGATTCTCGCTTCTATGGACTGGCTGGTTGATTTTCGGTCAGTCCTTCTGCTGTTGTAGATATTCATTATTGAGCCAGATCAGTTTTAGGCGAACTCTTCCTTCTCTGAATGGCTTTCCTTAGGTAGGATACAAAACTAACGTGTCAAATTTTTACAGGTCAGTGTGCCTGGACTTGACAGCCGTTGCTCGACAGAAATAGCCGTGAACAGATAAGCCATTTTTACCGCTCTGTGCGATGAAGATTTATTTGCGGAAAAGAAATATAAAAATATTTTACAGGAAAAATATCATGCGTTTTGTCGCTGCCCTCCTAATGCTGATCCTGCCTGCGCTCTCTCCTGCTCAGAACTACTCCATTGGTACTGGTGGTCAAAGTGGTATTTATTATCCGCTGGGTGGTGCGCTGGCAAAGGTATGGTCTGATAAGGTGGATGGGATCAATGTAAAAGCAGAAGTCACCGCTGCTTCTGTTGAAAATACCATCAAGGTTGTTCGTGGTGATATGCTGGCTGGCATTGCCATGGGGAATGTTGTTTTGGATGCTTACAAAGGTGAGGGCAAGTTTCCCGGTAAGATGCCGGTCAAGGTACTGTTTGCCCTCTATCCAAATCTGGTACATGCCTTGACGCTTCAAAACTCAGGCATTACCCAACTGTCTGAGCTTAAAGGCAAGCGGGTTTCTCTGGGTGCGCCGGGTTCCGGCACCGCTGTGACCTCTGCGGCACTTCTGAAAAGCATGGATATTGATCCCGCGAAAGATATTCGTGCTGTTTACCTGAATTACTCTGAAACCACCAATGCTCTGGCCAATGGTCAGGTTGATGCTGGCTTCATTGTTGGTGGTCAGGGAGTGGGTGCCGTGACTCAGGTGGCTCTGACTCAAAAGATTCGTATCCTGCCAGTTTCTGAAAAAGAGCGTGAGAAGTTCATTACTGAAAACCCCGCTTACAGCAGCTACACCATTCCGGGTAATGTATACAACGGCGTACGTCAGGTTGATACCCTGAGTATCTGGAACGTATTGGTCGTCCGTGCTGATATGTCTGATGACATGGCCTTCAGCCTGACTAAAGCAGCTTTTGAAAACATGGGTGATGTTCGCAAGGTGGTTAAAGTTGCCGAAGCCATTACCAGAGCCAATGCTAATCGCCTGTCCGGTGTGCCTCTTCATCCGGGTGCTGAAAAATACCTGAATTCCATCAACTGAGTTTTCAGGTGGCTGAATGAATAAAGTCGTGATCAAAACGTCGGGCTGTCTGGTACTTGTCTTTGCAGTGCTTCTGTCCATGTTTCAGATCTGGCAGGGAATGACCTCGACGATTTCTGCCACCTATTTCAGGCCGGTTCATCTTGCTTGGGTCATGGTGCTGATATTTCTTCATTACCCTTTGTTGAAAAATGAAAAGAGTCGTTTTTTTGTGCCAGTAAGGCTGTTTGATTTGATTCTGGCAGTAGCCACTGTGGTGGCAGGTTTTCGAATCATTAACTTTGATTACAACGATATTAACTATCTCTTGTATGGTCTTTCCGATTATGACCTCTATGCTGGTGTCGTCTATGTGGTGCTGATGATGGAGGCCTGTCGTCGGGCTGTAGGCTGGGTAATGGTGTTCATAGCATTATTGTTCCTGGTTTATAGCGGCTTTGGGGATATGCTGCCAGGTGCGCTGGCAACCAAGAGTTACAGCATTCAGGAATGGGTGCAGTTTCAGATCTTCTCAAGTAATGGTGTGTTTGGTTCTGCGCTGGGTATTGCGGCAACCACTGTCTTTATTTTTGTTTTGTTTGGAGCCTTTCTTGAGGTAACGGGCGCAGGCAAGTTCTTTATTGATCTGGCTTTTGCTATTGCCGGTAAATATCGGGGAGGACCAGCCAAGGCTGCTGTCATAGCTTCTGCTGGCCTGGGTTCTATTTCCGGATCTGCCATTGCCAATACGGTGACCACTGGTTCCATCACCATACCGATGATGAAAAAGCTGGGTTATAAGCCTGAACAGGCTGCAGGTATTGAAGCTGCTGCATCGACCGGTGGGCAAATCATGCCACCTATTATGGGGGCCGGTGCTTTTGTCATGGCGCAGTTTACCGGAGTGCCGTATAGCGACATCATGATTGCGTCCATTGCGCCCGCGCTGCTCTACTTCTTCTGTACGCTATTGTACGTCCATATCATGGCTTGCAAGCTGGAATTGCCAACGGTCAATCGAACACAAGCGCTATGGAGTGTCATGAAGCAGGGTGCTCACTTCCTTATTCCTTTGGTTTTGATTACCGCTCTGTTGATGGTCGGGTACTCACCTCTCCTGGTAGGGGTGGCAGGCTGTGCGGCTATTCTGGCGGCGGCGGCATTAAGAAGTCATAGTCGCATAGGTCTCAGAAAAATCATTGAAGGACTTAAGTCGGGTGCGCTTCTGGCATTGCCAATCTCTGCAGCCTGCGCGGCAGCCGGGATCATTGTCGGTGTAGTGGGGCAGACCGGTATTGGGCTGCAGTTTACGCAGTTCGTCACGGCGCTTTCCGGCGGATATATGTTTACCGCACTCATTCTGATCAGCCTTGTCGCGCTGGTGCTTGGGATGGGTTTGCCTGTTACCGCTGCTTATATAGTGCTTGCTGTAATGGCTGTGCCATTATTGGGGGATTTTGGATTGCCTTTGCTGACGTCCCATCTAATTGTTTTCTGGCTGTCACAGACTTCCAATGTAACGCCTCCAATTGCACTGGCTGCTTTTGCCGGAGCGGGTGTCGCAAATGCCAGTCCTGTTAAGTCTTCAGTAGAAGCATTTAAATTGGCGGCGGGCTTGTTCTTGATTCCCATTATGATGGCCTATAGCGGTTTGATTAATACCGAGGGGGATTTTGCCGGGCTGATTATGGCTGTTGCCCAGACTATAGCCATCATCATTGCCATGGCAGTTGCTGTCGAAGGTTATCTGATTCAGGGGTTAAGTTTGCTGGAAAGAGGGTTGGCTTTCATCAGCTTGCCAGTTCTCTTGTTTAATCCTGCTGATTTTGGCTTTTTGGGTATCTTAATCGTACTGTTGCTGCTGTTTATGCAGCGGCGAGGAAAGGCGTGATCAATGGAGCACTCTGAGGCGAGTTAAGAAGTGTGCACCGGGTTCGCTCCCAATCGTAAGGAGTTTTTCAGTACTTTAATATCAAATAACCGTTCTACAAGGCCATTTTCATGACGGCCTTGAATGAACAGAAATGATTGTCTGTTCGCTTGATTGATCGTAGTTTATTGTTTTTATCAGGTAGTAGAAAATTACCAGCAAAAGATGTCAGCGCAGTTGTATAATAATGGCGCCTGGGTTAGTATTCCGACCTCGCGAATGTTGAGGTGAGCGGTATGCGCCAGCCACTAGTTGCCGGTAATTGGAAAATGAACGGATCTCTTGAAGAGAATCGTGAATTGCTGGGTAAGCTTGTTTCCGGTCTGTATACTAATGCTGAAGTGTTGGTTTGTCCTCCTTCGGTATACGCTCAAAATATTTGCGAGCAGTTGGCTGGTAGTGCCATTAAAGTTGGATTGCAGAATGTGTCTGACAAAACTTATGGCGCTTATACCGGCGAGGTTTCGCCTCTGATGGTTAAAGATCTCGGCATTGAATACGTGATCATTGGTCATTCTGAGCGTCGCTCTCTGTTTGGGGAGGGGGATGAGGAAGTTGCTGCGAAATTCTGTGCTCTGACAGATCAGGGTTTAGTACCTATTCTTTGCGTGGGTGAAACTCTGGAAGAGCGAGAGGCTGGCGACACCATGAAGGTGGTGACGGCTCAGGTTGAAGCTGTGCTGCGGACTGCTGGTCCGGAGCGTTTGGCAAATTTTGTGATCGCTTATGAGCCCGTATGGGCTATTGGAACCGGACTGACTGCAACGCCTGAGCAGGCGCAGGAAGTGCATGCCGTGATTCGTGGCTTGCTGGCATTACAGGATCAGGCTATGGCTGACAGAACTCGTATTCTGTATGGTGGTAGCATGAAAGCAGCTAACGCTGCAGACCTGATTGCTTTGCCGGATGTTGACGGCGGTCTTGTGGGGGGAGCCTCATTGGTTGCTGAAGAGTTCCAGGCGATCTGTCGCGCTGCAGGATAGTGATGGAAACCATAGTTCTTATTGTTCATGTTCTTGCTTCTGCTGCCGTAATCGGGCTGATTTTGTTGCAGCAGGGGAAGGGTGCGGAAGCCGGTGCCAGTTTTGGTTCCGGTGCGTCACAGACGGTGTTTGGTAGTCAGGGTACCGGCAACTTTATGAGTCGCACGACAGCGATTCTGGCGACAGTATTTTTTGTGACCAGTTTTGCTCTGGCAATGGTGGCCAGGCAAAAGGCAGACAGTATCAGTGATGCAGGTGTGCCAACTGTAGTTGTAGAAGAGTCCGTTCCGGCCGGTGATGCGCCGATCGCACCAGAAGCAGCTTCAGAAAAGAGTATCGAGAGCGATGCTCCTGTGATAGAATCACAACCCGTCGAGAGTGACGAGCAGAATAAAGAGCTGTCTCTGCCTCCAGTCCAGTAAGGGCTAGCTTTAAGCAGGATGTAGTGGTGGTGTTTGCCCAGGTGGTGGAATTGGTAGACACGCCGTCTTGAGGGGGCGGTGGCCTAGCGGCCGTGCGGGTTCAAGTCCCGCCCTGGGCACCAAATTGCCATTAACTTTTTTGGTAAATGGAAGAAAAGAATTTGGTATATCGTTGTAACGTTTAAATGACGTATCTACAGTTATGGCTTGTGAAGCAAGTTTTTAGCTGGCAGTATACTAATAGGTTTGATGCGGGGTGGAGCAGCCTGGTAGCTCGTCGGGCTCATAACCCGAAGGTCGT